>CAMBXY010000203.1 GCA_945871945.1 Bordetella parapertussis | reverse complement strand
TTGGCCGTCTTGCGGGCTGTAAATACGGGTCACGCCGTAAGCGTGCAGCTCATTGATTTCAGACGCCACGATGACGCCGCCGCCGCCGCCAAACACCTGAATATGCGCGCCGCCACGCTCGCGCAGCAAATCAATCATGTATTTGAAGTACTCCACATGGCCGCCTTGGTAAGAGCTGATGGCAATGCCTTGCACATCCTCTTGCAGCGCGGCGGTCACCACCTCGTCGACCGAGCGGTTGTGGCCCAAGTGAATGACTTCAGCGCCCATGCCTTGCAAGATGCGGCGCATGATGTTGATGGCAGCGTCGTGACCGTCAAACAAACTGGCTGCAGTGACAAAGCGCACTTTATGCTTGGGGCGGTAGTTGGCCAAAGCTTGGAATTCAGCGGACAAATCGGTCATAACGTGATCGGGGTGAGCCGGAAAAAATGGAAGAAAATCAAGGCTAGCAGGCGAGTAACTGACACCCTTAGATTGACGTAACGTCAATCATAACGTTAAGTTAGTGAAGGCGTGGGTGGCTTAAATTAACCAGTTTTCGAGATGAAGTTTTGTCACTTTTTGGAATTCGCGGGTGTTATTGCTGACCAAGGTGAAGTCCTGTGCCAAAGCGTGGGCAGCAATCCATAAATCATTGCCACCTATGGGTTGGCCCAAGGCTTCAAGTTGTTGGCGAATCTCGCCGTAATGCATGGCTGCCTCGACTGGCAAGGGTTCAATGGACAGGCTGTTGAACAAATGATTCATGCGCAGGGCCAAGGAATTTGCGCGCTTAGAGGGGGTCAATTTGCTCAGACCAAAACGTAATTCACCAGCGCTGATGGTGGAAATGGCCAAGTCTTGCGGCCGACTGTCCAAGATACGTTGAGACAATGAAGCGGAGGCATCTCGCAGAAAATAGCTAACTATGTTGGTGTCGAGCAAATATCTCATGGCTCGGGATTCAAGTCTGTCGCCAGCAAACCACCCCAGTCGCGCTCTTGGGGCGGGTTGTCACGTAGCTGTTCTTCCACACCGGCCCAGTTTTTTTTGTCTTCGATGTTGAGTTCTGGCATGTTTTTCAAAGCCTCACGAAGTGTGGCTACGACCTCTCGCAGCACCACCTCATTACCGCGGCGCTCAATATGAACCCGTGTGCTTTGAAATTGAAATTCTTTGGGCAAGCGCACCGCTTGGCTATTGCCTGACATGAAAACAGCGGCGGTGTGAGTCATAGTTGATCCCTGTCAAAAGATATACGGAATGTATATTGTAGGTGGGGTTTAATCAGCAGCCAAGCCTAATTTACTAAGTGCCTTTAATAATTGTCAAGCCGGTTGGATCGCCAACCAATCCCCCACCACTTCCTCGTAAGCCAAGCCAAGCGACAGCAAAGCCAGCTCGCCTTGGGGTTGGCCGATCAGCTGCATACCCATAGGCAAACCTTGGGCGCTAAAGCCCACCGGCACATTCAGGGCTGGCAAGCCCGCCAAACTGGCGTAGATCACCACCTCCATCCAGCGGTGGTAGGTGTCCATTTGTAGCAACCCCTTGGCCGTCTCAATAGCGGTTGGCCAGCGCAAAGCGGCATCAAAAGGCCAGACTTGGCAACTGGGCAGCACCAGCACATCAAAGCGGCGCATCAGCCCCAGCATATGTTGGTAAAAAGCGGTGCGCTCGGTGCTGGCAGTTAAAAAATCGCTGGCGCTCATGCCGGCGGCTTGGTCAAATTCCCACAGCGCTTCGGGCTTCACAAGTGAGCGCCCCTTGGCCACCATGGGCGCGATGCGCGAAGCGGTCAGTACGCGTCGCCAAGCCAGCCAGGTTTGCCACACGGCTTCGGGGGAATAGCCCAAGCTCACGGGCTCCACCCCGCAACCCAAGCCCTCCAAACGGCGCAAGCCGTCTTCGCAAGCCTGCAACACACCGGCTTGCAGGGGCAAATAGCCATTCAAATCGCCCAACCAGCCTATGCGCAAACCTTTGGCCTTGGGCTGGAGCAAAGCCGCAAACCCGGGCGGCAGGCTGGGCAGCGACAAAGGTGAGCGTGCATCAAAACCGGCCATCACTTCCAGCAAATGCGACAAGTCGCGCATGCTTCTGGCCATGGGGCCGTCGGTACCGAGTTGACTCACCCACACATCGCCAGCAGGATAAGCGGGCACCCGTCCTTGCGAGGGGCGCAGGCCAAACAGATTGTTCCAAGCCGCGGGGTTGCGCAAACTGCCCATGAAGTCTGAGCCGTCCGCTATGGGCAGCAAGCGCTGCGCCAAAGCCACGGCCGCGCCGCCACTGCTGCCGCCGGCGCTGAATGCGGGGTTGTAAGCATTGCGGGTGGTGCCAAACACTTCGTTGAAGGTGTGCGAGCCCAAACCCCATTCGGGGGTGTTGGTCTTGCCAATCACAATGCCGCCTGCTGCCTTTAAGCGTTGCGTTAGCAAGGCGTCAAGGGCGGGGATGTTGTCGTGCAAAAGAGGCGAGCCGCAGGTGGTGGGAATGCCCGCCACATCCACCAAGTCCTTTAAGGCTATGGGAAAACCATGCATCCAACCACGTGAATGGCCATGGGCCAGATCGGCGTCGCAGGCATCGGCTTGCGTCACAAGTGTGGCCGGGTCTTGCAGGCTGACCAAGGCGTTGAAGCGCGGGTTCAGGCTTTCAATGCGCTGTAAAAAGGCTTGCATCACTTCTCGGCAAGACACGCGTTTGCTGTGAATGGCTTGGGAGAGTTCGTCGGCGCTGAGTTCGGTAACAAGCATGCGTGAGCCCATTCAAAAGAGAATCGCTTATATTGAGCTTTAAATGTAGCTTGGGCCAAAAAGGGGATAGATATGCGGCGTGGTTTTTTGAAAGCAGTGGTGGTGGCAGGGATGCTTGGCATGCTGGGAGCCACAGCAGTCGCTCAAAACACCTTGCCCGCCAACAAAGTGTTTCGCTTTGTGCCGCATGCCAATTTGGCGGTACTCGACCCCATCTGGACCACCGCTTACGTCACCCGCAACCATGCTTACATGATTTACGA
>CAMBXY010000202.1 GCA_945871945.1 Bordetella parapertussis | reverse complement strand
TCTACCGCGACCCCAAAAGATGGGTGTGGTGGTTCTCTTTGGGTGTGCCCGCCCTGATGGGATTGGGGCCTATGCTGATGTTGTGGCAGGGCGACCCCAAGATGCTTTGGTGGCCCTTGGTGTTTTTGTATGTGGCAGTGCCTTTGGCTGACGCCTTGCTTGGCGAAGAGCGCAGCAACCCGCCCGAGTCGGCGGTGGCGCAATTGGAAGCCGATGCCTATTACCGCTTCATCACTTATGCGCTGGTGCCCGTACTGTGGGCTGCCTTCGTATTTGCCGCTTGGTTTGTCGCCAGCCATGATCTGCCTTGGCATGCGTGGATCGCTATGGTGCTGAATGCAGGCGCCGTGGGTGGTTTTGGCATCAATGTGGCACACGAGTTGGGACACAAACACAACCGTTGGGAGCGTTGGCTGGCGCTGGTGACCTTGGCGCCTTCAGGCTACGGCCATTTCACTGCAGAACACAACCGCGGACACCACGCAGAAGTCGCCACACCCCACGACAGCGCATCCTCGCGAATGGGGGAATCGATTTGGCGTTTTGTCTGGCGTGAAATGCCCGGTGGCGCTGTGCGCGCTTGGCGCTATGAAGTGCAGCGCTTAAAAGCCCAGGGTCACAGCGTGTGGGGCTGGCACAACCAGATATTGCAAGGCTTGGCCATCACCGGTGCTTTGTGGCTGGTCTTGGTGCTTTGGCTGGGGTGGGTGGTGTTGCCTTTTTTACTGGCTGTCTCAGTGTGGACCAATTTTCAGCTGACCTCGGCCAATTATGTGGAGCATTACGGTTTGTTGCGCCACAAGCTGGCCGACGGGCATTACGAGCGCTGTCAGCCTCGTCATTCCTGGAACAGCAACCACATCGTCTCCAATTGGATACTGTTTCATTTGCAGCGACACGCCGATCACCATGCGCACGCGGCCAGGCGCTACCAAGCCTTGCGGCATTTTGATGATGCGCCGCAGTTGCCCAGTGGTTACGCGGGCATGTTTTTGCTGGCCTATGTGCCACCCTTGTGGTTTGCGGTGATGAACCCAAGGCTTATAGATGCTGTGGGGCGTGACCCAGCGCGTATCAATTTTGCGATGGGTAAGCGCGAGGCGCTGTGCCGTCAATACGGTTTGCGCCTGGCTGCACAAGCCTGATTATTTCAAGCCCGCTGCGTCCTTGAGGGCAGCAGCTTTGTCGGTACGTTCCCATGTGAAATCGGGCTCAGCACGACCAAAGTGACCATAGGCCGCAGTCTTTTCATAAATGGGACGCAAGAGGTCCAACATTTGGATGATGCCTTTGGGACGCAAATCGAAATGCTGCTCTACCAAAGCCGCGATTTTGTCGTCGGAAATCACGCCTGTGCCGTGGGTGTTGACCGTGATGTTCATGGGCTTGGCCACACCAATGGCGTAAGCCACTTGCACCTGACACAGAGTGGCCAAACCGGCTGCCACCACATTTTTGGCCACATAGCGAGCAGCGTAAGCCGCTGAGCGGTCGACCTTGGAGGGGTCTTTGCCCGAGAAGGCACCGCCACCGTGGGGGCAAGCACCGCCATAGGTGTCCACAATGATTTTGCGACCGGTTAAACCGCAGTCGCCCTGCGGGCCACCAATGACAAAACGGCCGGTGGGGTTGATCAGGTAGCGGGTGTCTTTGAGCCATTCTTTGGGCAGCACCGGCTTGATGATTTCTTCAATGATGGCTTCGGTGAACGAGGCCTTCATTTTGGTTTGTGTCTCAGATTGGTCGGGGCTGTGTTGGGTAGACAAGACCACGGTGTCTATGCTGTGGGGTTTGCCATCCACATAACGCATGGTCACTTGACTTTTAGCGTCAGGGCGCAAAAAAGGCAGTCGACCATCGCGGCGCAACTGCGCTTGGCGCTCGACCAAACGGTGGGCGTAATAAATGGGCGCAGGCATGAGGTCGGGGGTTTCGCGACAGGCATAGCCAAACATCAGGCCTTGGTCGCCAGCGCCAATGTTCAGGTGGTCGTCTGACGCATGGTCCACGCCTTGGGCAATATCGTTGGACTGCTTGTCATAGCAGACCATGACCGCGCAACCTTTGTAGTCGATGCCGTACTCGGTGTTGTCGTAACCAATGCGCTTGATGGTGTCGCGAGCGACTTGTATGTAGTCCACATGCGCGTTGGTGGTGATCTCACCGGCTAACACCACCAGACCGGTGTTGGTCAACGTCTCGGCTGCTACGCGGCTGCGGGGATCTTGTTTAAAAATAGCATCCAAAATCGCGTCGGAAATTTGATCAGCTACTTTGTCGGGGTGGCCTTCAGAAACGGATTCAGAGGTAAAAAGATAATCGTTCGCCATATATATGCTCCTTGGGTTGGTTGATGCGTTGCCATCCCAAATGAGTCCGGCGAACGCTTTAGCAGAAGGCTGGAAACCAGCCGACCCTTTCGGGTGTGTCGCCCTGCAAGTTGCTTCATTAACTCAGCGACAATGGGCATTCTAAACAAACACGACACGCCCCTTCTTGGGCCTGATTTGCCAACTGCAATTGCTGCCTTTATGACCCGCTTGTTTCGCTTACTGGCTTTGCTGCCCTTGACGTGGATGCAGGCAATGGGTGCTGGCTTGGGTTGGTTGGTGTGGGCACTTTCTCCCGCCTACCGCAGTCAATTTCACCGCCAAGTACAGGCTGCTGGGTTGACTTGGCGCCAAGTCAAAGGCGCTGTTGCTGCCACCGGCATGATGCTGGCCGAACTACCTTGGGTGTGGGCGCGTGCCCAAGGTCAATCGGTCCTGCCGCGGGTGCAGTGGACGGGCTTGTCGTATTTCGAGTCGGCCATGCAAGCCGGGCGTGGCGTGATTTTGTTGTCCCCTCATTTGGGGTGTTGGGAAATGGGTGGTCAAGCCTTGGCCGAAAAACTCGGGCCCCAGCATGGCGATTTATTGGCCTTGTACCGACCACCGCGCAAGCTTTGGCTGCAAGAAGTGGTGGGCTTGTCACGCCAGCGTACCTATTTCAAAACCGCCAGTGCTTCTTTGCGCGGGGTGCG
>CAMBXY010000201.1 GCA_945871945.1 Bordetella parapertussis | reverse complement strand
GCGGCCATTTTTGCGCTTGTGGGCTTGGTGCCAGGTGTCTTGATTTATGTGGTGTCTTATCAGTTCGTGTCGCGCTCCATTGAAAGTTGGTTCGATGTGAAGGTGGAGGGCGCCTTGGTGGCTGGCTTGAACTTAGGCCGCGCTACCCTGGACACACTGTCGGGCGATCTGGCCAAACAATCTCGGGTGGCGGCGCAGCAGCTGGTCGATGTGCAAGAAGCCAGCGCAGCGCTGATGCTAGACCGAGTTCGCACCCAAATGGACGCCAACGACGCGGTGCTGTGGTCTCTGGATGGCCGTTTGATTGCATCTGCGGGTCAATCTCGCTTTGCCATTCGCCCCGAACGGCCCACTGCGGCGCAGTTCAAACAAGTGCGCAACAAACTCAGCGTCGAAATTGTGGAAGGGCTGGACGAAACGGTGGGTGCGCCAACCGGCCGCATCAAGGTGCTGACGCTGGTGCCGCAAAATAGCCTCAGTTTGCGAGACGACCCCTGGGTTTTGCAAATTTCTCAAGAGCTGCCCGCTACCTTGGTGGCCAACGCCTTGGATGTTCAGTTGGCCAACCGCGAGTACCAAGAGCGTGCCTTGGCCCGCGATGGCCTGCGCAAAATGTACATTGGCACGCTTACTTTGAGCCTGATCATGGCGGTGCTGGCGGCTGTCTTGTTGGCCGTGTTGTTAGGCAATCAATTGGCCCGGCCCTTGTTGTTGTTGGCACACGGTATGCGGCAGGTGGCTTCGGGTGACTTAAGCCCCAAATACACGCTCCAAGGCAATGACGAATTGGGTGGGTTGACCCGCTCCTTTGCGGAAATGACGCAGCAGCTCTCAGATGCGCGAAGCGCCGTAGAACGCAGTTTGACCCAACTCGGTGCTGCCCGAGAAAACCTGCAAACCATTCTGGACAACTTGACGGCTGGTGTGATTGTGCTGAATGCCCGAGGCGCCATTCAGTCTTCCAACCCGGGTGCCACCCGTATTTTGAAAGTCCCTTTGGCAGCCCACACCAAGGCCTCGTTTTTGAGTTTGCCCAATCTGCAAAATTTTGCGTCGGGTGTTCAGGAACAATTTGAATTGCTGTCGGCCGACAAAGACCGCCATGAACTCGACCATTGGCAAAAGTCATTTGAGATTCATGCTTCTGGCCAAGGCTTGGAAGCAAGCTCCGTCACCTTGGTGGCGCGCGGGGCGATTTTGCCCGACGGCATGCGCCTCCTGGTGTTTGACGACATTTCTGAAATTGTGTCGGCCCAACGCTCGCAGGCTTGGGGCGAGGTAGCGCGCCGGCTGGCGCATGAAATCAAGAATCCCCTCACGCCCATTCAGTTGTCGGCCGAGCGCCTAGAGCGAAAGCTCGATGGCAAATTGGAAGAGGCCGATCAGACGGTTTTGTCCAAATCGGTCAAGACCATCGTGGAGCAAGTGGCGGCCATGAAGCGCTTGGTCAATGAGTTTCGCGATTACGCCCGGCTGCCCTCGGCGGAACTCAAGCCGCTGGATTTGAACCAATTGATCATGGATGTGATGGGGCTCTACGCCCCAGAGCCTTCAGAGCGAAGCTCGCGCGCCCAGGTGCAGACAGACCTAGACCCCACCTTGCCGCTCATAGAGGGCGATGCCCAGCAACTGCGCCAAGTGGTTCACAACTTGCTCCAAAACGCCCAGGACGCCAGCGATCCGCAAGCCCATGTGATGCTGGTCACCCGCTGGAGCCCGGCGCGCAAGCGCGTGAAGTTAACGGTGCTAGACAATGGCCCCGGTTTTGCGCCCAATATCTTGCAGCGGGCGATTGAGCCCTATGTGACGACCAAGACCAAAGGCACTGGATTGGGGTTGGCGGTGGTGAAGAAAATTGCCGACGAACATGGTGCTCGTTTGGACATTGCCAATCGAGTTGAAGAGGGGGTGGTCAAAGGGGCCCAAGTGTCGTTATCATTCAGTGTCGAGAAATCTGAGCAGGCTTAAACCAAGCATGCGTTTTTCGACTCAATGAAGTGTTCAATTCAAATAGCACAGTCGATGCAAATTAGAGGCAACTAAGAGCAACATGGCAAATATTTTGGTGGTGGATGACGAACTGGGGATTCGCGATTTGCTCTCGGAAATCCTGAACGACGAAGGGCACAACGTAGAGCTGGCCGAGAATGCAGCCCAAGCCCGTGAGGCACGACTTCGCATTCGGCCCGACCTGGTGCTGCTGGACATTTGGATGCCAGACACCGATGGCGTGACGTTGCTCAAAGAATGGTCGACCAGTGGCCTTTTGAACATGCCCGTCATCATGATGAGTGGCCACGCCACCATTGACACAGCCGTAGACGCTATTCGCATTGGCGCACAGGCGTTTTTAGAAAAACCCATCACGCTGCAAAAACTTTTGAAAACGGTGGAGCAAGGTTTGGCGCGCGAACAAGTGCGTCAAGCTGCCGCGGCTTACCAAGCGTCTCAATTGCCATCAGGCGGCGCGGCGTCCACGCATGTGGGCGTCGGCAACGGCCACGACAACGCCCTGCAAGTTTCACAAAGCTTTGACCTCGACCAGCCCTTGCGCGATGCACGAGATGCTTTTGAAAAAGCCTACTTTGAGTTTCACCTGTCCAACGAAGGCGGCTCCATGACTCGCGTGGCCGACAAAACAGGTTTAGAGCGCACCCACCTGTATCGCAAACTTAAGCAGTTGGGTGTTGATCTTACCAAGGGCAAGCGCGCTGGCGCTTGATCTCTCTGATTGGCAGCTCGCCCAAGATGCATTTCGAATGCAAGTTGCACCCTTATGGGGGCGCAATGGGACTCAGTTTGATTTGCCGAATATCTTCGCTGGGCAGTTTGATGTACTCGCCTTGGAAATAAAGCTTCACAAGCGAAAGATTGGGGCTGTAGACCCTGAAAGGCGGCGGGCCATAAATACTTCGCGCTTGACCCGAGGCCAATGACAGGCTTGCCACACGTTGATCGCCATCCTTGATGCAAACGGTGGCATTCTCTAAAGCCACAACATGCACATACTCACCTCGCTTTCGAGGGG
>CAMBXY010000200.1 GCA_945871945.1 Bordetella parapertussis | reverse complement strand
AACGAAATCTTTTTGGTCGAGGGCGACAGTGCGGGGGGCAGCGCCAAGATGGGGCGCGACAAAGAAAGCCAAGCTATCCTGCCGCTGCGTGGCAAGGTGCTTAACACCTGGGAGGTTGAGCGCGACCGCTTGTTTGCCAACAACGAGGTGCACGATATTTCAGTAGCCATTGGCGTGGACCCGCACGGCCCCAACGATGAACCCGACCTCAGCGGCCTGCGCTACGGCAAGGTGTGTATCTTGAGTGACGCCGATGTGGATGGCTCGCATATTCAGGTGCTGCTGCTGACGCTTTTTTTCAGGCATTTCCCCAAGCTCATCGAGACCGGCCATGTGTTCGTAGCGCGCCCACCGCTGTTCAGGGTGGATGTGCCCGCACGCGGCAAAAAACCAGCGAGCAAAGCCTATGCGCTCGACGAGGGCGAGCTAACAGCCATTTTGGATAAAAGCGCCAAAGAGGGCGTGCCGCGTGAAAAATGCAGCATCAGCCGTTTCAAAGGTCTGGGCGAGATGAACGCCGAGCAGTTGTGGGACACCACTTTGAACCCTGACACCCGCCGCTTGTTGCCGGTGCAATTGGGCGTTTTGGACTTCGCCCAAACCGAAGGCATGATTACCCAGTTAATGGGCAAAGGCGAGGCTGCAGCGCGGCGTGAACTGATGGAGTTGCATGGCGACAATATTGAGATTGATGTGTGATGGCCCCCTTTTGTGAAATTAACCGTGAAATTTAGTACTTGAGGTACTGAAATTCACGGTTATGTACCCGCAAAACGCTGTTCATCACCTGCAAAGCTTGTGCTTAGATATAATGCATATTTAAACTTAGCCTTTAAAATTCCTCGATATGTATGCGCGTCTTGGTTCACAACGACTCCACTATTTGGCACGTCAGTTTCCGGCGGTGCTGATTTTGGGGGCGCGCCAGGTGGGCAAGACCACGCTGGCGCGTTTGGCATTTGCCGATCACCGCTACATCGATTTGGAAGACCCCAATACGCGTGAGCTGTTTGCCCAAGACCCGCGCTTTGCGCTGGATGCTCGGCAAGAGGCACCAGGCTTGGTATTGGACGAAGCGCAGCGTTTACCAGCATTGTTTGATGCTTTGCGCGGAGCGATTGACGCAGATCGCCAGCGCATGGGACGCTTTGTGTTGCTGGGTTCGGCGCAGCCTGCGCTGGTGCAAAAAGTGGCCGAGAGTCTGGCGGGGCGTGTGGGCATTTTGGAATTGCCACCATTGACGGTCATGGAGGCCCAAAGTGGCGACCATCCCATCACCGACCATCGCCAGTTGTGGCTGTGTGGGGGCTTTCCCGATGCGCTGGGGGCTCAAGCGCGGGGTGGGCATTTTCGGGATTGGTGGGAGGCCTACTTGCGAACTTATGTGGAGCGCGATTTGCCGGCCATGGGCATGAGCGCTGACCCGATTCTGATGCGCAAACTGCTCACCATGTTGGCGCATGCCCAAGGCGGCGTTGCCAATTTGAGCCAATTTGCCGCAGCGCTGGGCCATTCGCAGCCCACCATCGCTCGCTGTGTGGACATACTGGAGCGCAGTTTTTTGCTGCGACGCTTGACGCCTTACTTTCGCAATGTAGGCAAACGATTGGTAAAAGCCCCCAAACTCTATTTGCGCGATACCGGACTGTTACACCACTTGCTGAACATAGATTCGCTGGACACTTTGGACAGTCACCCGATTCGCGGTGCGAGTTGGGAGACTTTTGTCATGGAAGACCTGTTGCGTCGAGAGGCCTTGGCGTATCCGCACAGCATGCCGTATTTTTGGCGCACGGCGGGTGGTGCTGAGGCAGATCTCTTGCTTGATCGCGGGGATGCTTTGCATGTGCTCGAGATCAAAACCGCACGCGCTACCTCGCCCTATTTGGCCCGTGGTCTGCGTGCCATCATGCAAGACACGGGGGCTATCAGCGCCACGGTGATCGACCAAGGGCAAGGCACCGATCCGCTGGCCCCGGGTGTGAGCCGAGTGGGGTTTGAGATCGCGAAAAATTGGCTACCTTATGGACTGCCATCAGCAAACCCGCTGCTCAATACAATGCCGAACGAATGAGAACGCCCAGTCTTAGGGCCACCCTCAGATGAATAAAAACAAATGGATGTTGAACAACGATGACGGATGCAGTGACCCCCGATCTTTCTGATGCCGAGTCCGACGACGGCATTGCCTTAGGCCATTACGCCCAACGCGCTTACCTCGAATACGCCTTGAGCGTGGTCAAGGGTCGTGCTTTGCCCGATGTGTGCGATGGCCAAAAACCGGTGCAGCGGCGGATTTTGTATTCCATGTCACGCATGGGTCTGGGCTTTGGTGGACCCAACAACGCGGTCGGCGCTCGGCCTGTGAAAAGCGCCCGCGTGGTGGGCGATGTGCTGGGCCGCTACCACCCGCACGGCGACAGCGCAGCATACGACGCGCTGGTGCGCATGGCGCAAGATTTTTCCCAGCGCTACCCGCTGATCGATGGCCAAGGCAATTTCGGTTCACGCGACGGCGACGGTGCGGCTGCCATGCGCTACACCGAGGCGCGCTTGGCGCGCATCACCAGTTTGCTGCTCGATGAGATCGACGAAGGCACGGTGGACTTTCAGCCCAACTACGACGGCTCCACCGAAGAGCCCAAGCAGTTGCCTGCGCGTTTACCGTTTGCACTGCTGAATGGCGCGAGTGGTATTGCAGTAGGCATGGCCACAGAAATACCCAGCCACAACTTGCGCGAAGTGGCTGATGCATGTGTGGCATTGATCAAAAACCCCAAGCTCACGCACGCCGAGTTGCTGCAAATTTTGCCCGGCCCAGACTACCCCGGTGGCGGGCAAATCATCAGCAGCGACGCCGATATTTCTGACGCCTACGCCACAGGCCGTGGTTCGCTCAAGGTGCGTGCGCGTTGGATCATCGAAGACCTGGCCCGTGGCCAATGGCAGTTGGTGGTGACCGAGTTGCCACCCGGTGTCAGCAGCCAAAAGGTGTTGGAAGAAATTGAAGAGATCACCAACCCCAAGGTGAA
>CAMBXY010000199.1 GCA_945871945.1 Bordetella parapertussis | reverse complement strand
TTCTCCCTCTTTGTCGCCGGAACGCAAGCGCATATTGGCTTTAACACCCGGCACCTCACCCAACAGCAAGGTGGCGCGGTCAAGCTGGCTCATGCGTACCGCTTCTCCTTTGGGTTGGGCAGTTTCCACCAGTTTGGTCAAATAGTCAGGGGGCAGTTTGGTGCTGTTGGGGGTTTCCAGCTTGGCGCCAGCAAACTTGCCCTCGGTGATGGTGATGAGCACCTCACCTTCGGTCAGGTCTTGGGGCAGCAAATCCACACGGGCCAAAACGCCTTCGTTTTGGTAAAGCTGCGCCACCGTGTCTGCGGCTTTTTGCAAATCTGCCAAGTCCTGAACATTTGGAATAGCTTTTTTCAACAATTGTTCTAAGCGCTTGGTGGAGTAGACCTTGTTGCCCTCAAATTTGAAGGATTTGAAATTAAATTCAGGCGCGGTTGCTGTGACTGGCGTTGCAGCTTGGGGCGGTGGCGTGGTCGCTTGCACTGGGGCCAGTTCATCGGTTTTGGCCGCGCTGGTGGGCTTGGGCGATGGCAAAGGCGGGAATTTGATCCATCCGTCATCAGTGGAAGATGTGACGGGGGGGGTACTGCGAGCCGCCTTGGGTTTGTCGTTTTGAACCTTGGGCGCTGATGGACCTGGACGGGGTGGAAATTGCACCCATTCATCATTGCTGGTGGCCACGGCAAAAAGTTCAGCAGGCGCTGGTGTGCCGCCACCCGTTTGTGCCTGCGCTAGGCATGCTGCAGCAACAAGTGAGCCCATCAGGCATGACTTGAAGGGTGGCAAGCGCAAGGCTTTCGAACGAGAAAGGTTAAAACGCAGCAAAAAGACCTCTCGGACATGGAAAATCAGCACTGAAAAGAAAATCAGTTAGTCTTTGATTCGGCACGCCCGCTGAAAAATGAAGATCTGAGAGCCCTAAATATGAAGAAACTACCGATATTGTTGATATTTATAGGCTTTGCTGCTCATGCCGATTGGCATTTGGTGCTTACCGATACCCCCGCTCAATAACCGATAGCTGCCCCATCGCTGCGCGGGTCGCTGCCGCCAAAGCGGGTTTGCTGCGAACCTTCCAAGGTAATTCCGTGGGCATGACCGGCCAGTTCGTTCCAAGAACCCCAACGGTTGAGCACATGGCCCTTGGCGGCCAAGGCGTCAAGGCTGGCACTGCCCAAGCGGCTCTCCACATGCAAGGTGTCGCGGGCCTCGCCTAAACCAAAGCGCCCTGATAGCCAGCGCGGCGCTTCCACCGCCTGCTGTATGTCCAAGCCATGGTCCATCATCGCGCTGTAGGCCTGAAACTGTATTTGCGGTTGCCCATCTGCGCCCATGCAGCCCATGACGCTCCACAGCTTGTTGTGGCGAAAACCGATGGACGCAATCAAGGTGTGCATCGGAATCTTGCCCGGCGCCAGCTCATTGGGGTGACCGTCTTGCAAAGAAAAATACGCGCTGCGGTTTTGCAGCAGCACGCCGGTGTCAAGGCTCACCACGCCAGAGCCAAATGCGCCATACAAGCTGTGAATCAGAGAAACCGCTTGGCCGTGTTCATCCACCACCGCGATGTACACCGTGTCGCCGCGCAAACTGCCGTAAGACGGCACTTGGTCCCAAGCCAAGGCCTTTTCATGGTTGATCAACAGGCGCCTTTGGTCTAGGTAAGCGTCGCTCAGCAACTTCGCCATTGGCATATCAGTGAAGGTGGGGTCGCCCAACCAGCGGTCACGGTCGTGGTAGCTGATTTGCTTGGCTTGAACCATCAGGTGGATGCGTTCGGGGTCATAAAAATCTTTTTTGTGCAGCTCAAAAGGCTCGACCAACTTGAGCATCTGCAAGACGGTAAAGCCTTGGGTGGGTGCAGGCGTTTGGTAAAGCGTCAGGTCACGGTAGCTGCCCACAAGCGGCTCGCCCCATTCGGCTTGCTGGCGCATCAAGTCCTCCGCAGTAAAAAAACCACCGTGTTGCTTGGACAGTGCAGCCAAGGCTTTGCCTGTTTTGCCTTGGTAAAAACCGGCTTGGCCCTGTTCTGCAACTGCTTGCAGGGTTCTGGCTAAAGCGGGGTTTCGCCGTTTGTCGCCTGTGCTGGGCAATGTGCCATCGGGCGTGAAAAGTGCAGACCAGCCTGGCTGGGCGCTGCAATCGGCTTGAGAGCGCTGCATCCAACCCGCCAAGCGCTGGCTGACGGGGTAGCCGTTGTGGGCGTAGTCAATGGCGCCTGCCAAGATACGTGGCAAACCCAATTTGCCATAGGCATTGTGAGCTTCACACCAACTCGATACCGCACCCGGTGTGGTCAAGGTGGCTGGCCAAATGCCTCGAAACGGCACCTCGCTCAAGCCTTTGCTTTTGAAAAATGCGGGGTCTGCGCTTGCGGCTGCCCGACCGCCGCCATTAAGGTAGCGCACTTTGCCTGTTTTGGCATCATGAATGAGCCAAAAAGCGTCGCCACCCATGCCCGTCATATGGGGGTAAATCACGCCCAGAACCGCAGCAGTGGCAATGGCCGCGTCTACCGCAGAGCCACCTGCACGAAGTACATCGGCGCCAGCGGCCGACGCCAAGCTGTGGGGGGAGGTGACCATGCCACGGGGGCTGAGGGTGGCCGGACGGCCAGTCTGCATATCCAAAACAAGCTCCTGAATGCTTGAGGTTAACCGATCACCCTTATTTTTTTCGAAACTCCCAAGGGGACATGGGTGCGTCATCTGCCCAAAGCCCCAGTTTGAGAGATTTTGATTTCAATTCGGTATCGCTGTAGACAGCTTGGTCAGATGCGGATTGTTCGTTTTGATATTTCTTGTAGTGCCAAGCTAGGCCTAACGACAGCTGTTGCAGGCAAATATCTAAATCACCTATGGTGACCTTGCCAACGATACGACCGTACTTGTCCTCTTTGTCGTATTCAATGCGCACCTGTTTGCTGTGAACAAGGCCGTGAAGACTTTGCTTGGATTTTTCACCAAAAGCTTGTTTTTTCTCTGGGGCATCTATGCCTTGTAGCCTGATTTTGTAAGTATTCTTTTGTTGATCTAGCACGGTGAT
>CAMBXY010000198.1 GCA_945871945.1 Bordetella parapertussis | reverse complement strand
CAAGCCTTTTACGCCTCTGGCAGTCAAACTTTGTCACCCGAATTTTTGCTCTTGGGCACCAAACCCGGCGGGCGCAGTGGGGTGGCTTGGGAGCCTGCGGACAGCGTGGGTTGGGCTTTGATGATGGCTCTCGATTTGGGCGGTAACTGGGGTCAAGAAATATCCAGATTGAGCGTGGCCAAAGTCATGCAGACCTCTCGCCTATGGGAGCTCTACCCGGGCTATCCCGGCGAAGCACCGGCCACCCAAGTTGATTTGGCCAAGTTTTACAAAGACTTGGGTGTTTACAGCGCCAACCCCAGCAGCACCAGCAGTGCCCGTGACGCTTCTTCCCATAAGCTGGCCAGTTTGTCCTTGCCCTTTTTAGGTGAACCTGGTTTGGTGGAAGGCAAGGGCAGCAATAACTGGGTGATTTCTGGTGAGCGCACCGCGTCGGGCAAGCCTTTGCTTGCCAATGACCCGCATCTCGGCTTGGGCACACCTGCCATCTGGTTTTATGCGCATTTGCAGTCCCCCGAACAAAACGTGATTGGCGCGACTTTGCCTGGCATGCCCCTGGTGGTGCTGGGTCACAACAGCCATGTGGCTTGGGGCTTCACCAACACCGGCCCCGATGTGCAAGACCTGTATTTGGAAAAAATCAACCCCGCCAACCCACGTCAATACCAAACACCTGAGGGATGGAAGGCTTTTGAGACGCGCCAAGAGATTATTCGTGTCAAAGGCAAGGCTGATGTGGTTCACACCGTGCGCAGCACGCGTCATGGTCCCGTGTTGAGTGATGCGCAAACTGCGCATGCAGACATTATTGATACAAGCAAATTTGTGTTGGCCCTGCGCTGGTCGGCATTGGACAAAGATAACCACAGCTTGGTCGCAGGTATGCGCGGCAGCCAAGCCAAGACGGTGAAAGAATTTTTACTGGCGTTCAATGATTACCACTCGCCCATGCAAAACGTGGTGGTGGCCGATGACCAAGGCAGCATTGCTTACAAAGCTTTGGGCAAGGTGCCGCTTCGCAAGCCTGAAAATGATTTGATGGGCATGGCACCAGCCCCCGGCTGGGAAGAAAAATACGACTGGGCTGGCTGGTTACCCATGTCCCAAACCCCTGAAGATCAAGGCCAAAAGGGTTGGATTGCGACTGCCAACCAACGCATCACGCCCGAAAACTATCCCCATTTTTTGGGTCAAGACTGGGTGGCGCCTCACCGCATGCAGCGCATCACCCAACTGATCGAAGAAAAGCCCACGCACGACATAGACAGCATGAAATCCATGCAAAACGATGTGTTGTCCTTATCCACTCAGCGTCTTTTGCCTCATCTTTTGGCAGCAAAATCAAGCCATGCCTTGGCACCGGTGGCCATGAAGGCTTTGCAAAGCTTTGATTCTGAAATGAAAGCAGACAGTGCTGCGCCTTTGATCTTTGCCTACTGGGCTGACGAACTCACCCGAGCCTTGATTGAACCCAGAATGGGTAAAGAGCTGTTTCTAAACCAGTATGGCAAGCGTCATTTCCGAAGCTTTTTGGAAGCGACCATGGACAAGCCAGACCCTTGGTGGTGCGGCCCCCAAACTTGTGAGCAGCTGTCCAGTGATGCTTTTACCCGCGCATTAACGCGTTTAGCCAAAGACCATGGCAAGGATGTGGATCAATGGCATTGGGGCAAGGCACATATGGCGATCAGCAGCCACAGACCGCTTGGTAAATCTGCTTTTTTGTCCAAATGGTTTGATGTGGTTGCGCCAAGTGCCGGCGACCCGTTCACGGTCAATGTGGGAACCTATTGGCTGAATGAAACGGTGCAACCTTTTGCCAGCCGCCATGCGCCATCGATGCGAGCCATTTACGACCTAAGCGATTTGCAAAACTCTTTGTTTATCTACCAAACCGGCCAAAGCGGCATCATTGGTTCTGACCATTACAACGACATGGCACAAGAATGGGCTACAGGCCAATACAGACCGCTGCAAATGCAGCCAAGCAGCCAAAACAGCCTTTTGACGTTGCGACCTTGATATGTTTTTAATTTCATACGATGTATATTATGTTAACCGAAAGATATATGGCCATGCGATTTTCTAAAAACCTCCTTACCCTGATGTTGTTAGGCTTTTCAGCTTTCTATGCACAAGCCCAAGACGATGAACTTCTCAAGCAAAGCCGAAACCTTAGCCTAAGCATGCTGAAAGAACTGGGTGGCAAGCTGCAATCAGCCATGGCTGAAGGCGGCGCAATCAACGCTATAGGTGTTTGTCATTTGCAAGCGCCTGAAATTGCCGACCGTGTATCAACCGAAAACCAAGTTATTGTGAGCCGCGTGGGCACGCGGACGCGAAACCCTGTCATGGGCGTGCCCAATGCTTGGCAAGCCAAGGCTTTGGCCCAGTTTGAAGCCGGATTAGCGCGTGGTGACAAGCCAGCCGATATGGAGTTTTCTGAAACTGTCGCAAAACCTGATGGTGGCAAGGAATTTCATTACGCCAAGCCCATTGTGATGCAAGCCATGTGTTTGGCGTGTCACGGCAATTCAGAGCAAATCAGCTCTGAGGTTAAAGGCAAGCTCAGCGAGCTTTACCCGAATGACAAAGCCATCAATTACCAAGCGGGACAGTTGCGTGGTGCAGTGGTTTTAACCAGAAAAACACCATAATTCAACGAGTTTTTGGCGGGTATTTGGTGTTCCAAGCCGTTTCAAAAGCTTCAATATATTGAACACTCTCGGGCTTGTTGGCTCGACGGGCAAATTCCAAAGCGGTCAAACCCAGTTGGTTTTTAATGCGCGGGTCTGCGCCCTCTTCCAAAAGCAATTTGGTCGCCATAGGCGTGCCGTAGTGCGCCGCCATCATCAACGGAGTCGTGCCATTGGGCGAAGCAGCATCTAAATAAGCATGTTTTTCAATCAACAAGCGCATGATCTCTATGCTTCCCTTGGTGGCTGCGTAATGCAGCGGTGTCCAGCCAGGCTGGTTCACATCAGCGCCTTTATCGATGAGTTTTTTAGTCCAATCTAATTGGTTGGAGATGGCGGCCAACATCAAAGG
>CAMBXY010000197.1 GCA_945871945.1 Bordetella parapertussis | reverse complement strand
GTGTTGGTGGAAAACCGCTGGTGCACCAAGCCCAGCGCCGAGACGCAACGCTGGTCTTGCAGGTCTTTGTAATAAGTGCCCACTTGGTCGGCCAGCAGCAAGCCTTTGTAAATGATGGTGCGGCTTGACATGCTGGGCACGTAATACTCTTTGCTGTGCTTCAAGTTCAGATGCGAAATGGCAGCACTGGCGGTTTTACGGATCACATACAGCTTGCGCTCCAAAGCGTCTTGCACGATCACGTCGTTGCCGCGCCCGATAAACACCTGGCGGATGACCGGCTCTTTGGCGCGCACAGTGGGAGACATGGGCATGTCTGCATTCACGGGCACATCGCGCCAGCCCAACAACACCTGGCCTTCGGCGCGAATGGCGCGCACCAGTTCTTGTTCGCAGGCCAAGCGTGAGGCGTGCTCTTTGGGTAGAAAGATCATGCCAACGCCGTATTCGCCTTGGGGTGGCAGGGTCACGCCCACGGAACCGTCAGTGGCCGTTCCAGCCCGGGCCATGTCCTCGCGGTACAGCGCGTCAGGCAGTTGAATCAAGATGCCTGCGCCGTCACCCATCAAGGCATCCGCACCGACCGCACCGCGGTGGTCCAAGTTTTCCAAGATCTTCAGCGCTTGGCTAACGATGGCATGGGTTTTCTCCCCCTTGATGTGCGCCACAAAACCCACGCCACAGGCGTCGTGTTCATGGGCTGGGTCATACAAACCATGGGTGAAAGCGGGTTGCATAGGGTTTTCCTTAATCTTTAGGCAGGTCTGCAAATATAGTGCATGACAAGCCTTTCACCAAATAAATTAATCGGGGTCAGATCCCAATTAATTTGATTTTTAAAATAAACACCATTAATTGGGGACAGGTTAGTCCGGCTTTTTGCCAAAAGGCCGGCCTGCCTTGGCTGGATGGACCCGCCTTGGGGTCTGCTTTTGCAAACCTTGCACAAAACCTTCTTCGCCCAGAGCCCAGCCACTTAAAGCCGAGGATGTGAGTGCCTGCTGTTGTTTTTGGTTAACGCCAGATTGAACCAAGCCTGCGTAAGCGGCTTCTCTTGCAAACGGCGTGTTACCCATTTCCCAGTACAAAGCATGGGGGCTGAGCCAAGCCTCTGGGCGAGTGCCAATGTAGTTCCCGTGGCTGGACCACGGATAGTCGGCTGCTTGCGCCACCATGCCTGCACGCACGGGGTTGAGGTCTATATAGGCCATGCAAGCCAAGAAATAACGCTCGGTTTGTATTAACGCAGAACGGTAACGTCCTTCCCATAAAGTGCCGCTTCGCGAATGGCGTTTATTGAAATACAGCACATAAGAGCGCCCCACAGCTTGCATCATCTTGGGCACGCTGTTGTCTAGCTGAGGGCTTAGCAACAAATGCAGGTGGTTGCTCATCAATACATAGGCGTGCACTTGCACATCCTGCTCTTGCGCATATTTTTGCAGCAAAGCTAACATTCGCTGAAAGTCAGCGTTGTCCATGAAGATAGCTTGACGGTTATTGCCCCGCAAGATGATGTGGTGCGGGTATCCGGCGAGAGTGAGACGGGGCAGGCGGGCCATGTGTCCATAATAATTGGAATCTGACCCCAATTAACCCTCTAAACTTGTGACATGGATACATCCTTAGCACCCACAAATCCAGCAGAAACTCCTAAGCTGTGGGTGTTTTGCCTTTGTGCACAGTGGTGCGGTGCCTGCCGCGAGTACCAACCGCTGTTTGATCAATTGGCAGCACAAATGTCCGAAGCTCGGTTTGTTTGGGTCGATATTGAAGAACACGACGCGCTGCTGGGCGAACTCGATATTGAAAACTTTCCTACGTTGCTGTTGACCAATTCACAAATGCAACCGTGTTTCGCAGGCGTCGTGCTGCCCCATGCCGACACACTGAAGCGCATGTGCCAAGCGGCTTTGGCCGGCGACTTTCCCGCTCTCAAAGACCCGCAGTGGCAAGCGCTTGTGCCGGGTTTATCTGCGCTTGGCGACAACTGACAGCAACAGCAATGCCAAGCGTATGGGGAGTCGACACAAACGAATCCAATACAAGCGGGCGCCTAAGATGGTTTGTAAGTCGCTGACATAGTCGGCATAAGTGCGTTGCTGGTAGTGCAACAACTGCTGGCCTTGGGCCGTATCAAGCCAATCAACGCTGTAATCCACTGGGCTGAAAAGCTTGGCTGGCAGTGGTGCTTGCCCCATAAGTGCCATGACTTGGTTGAGCATATCGCCGTAGGTCAATTGACATTGCGCACCGCCGCCAATCAACCAACGCTTGCCCCATAAAAGATCCTGATCGACGGCATTGGCCAAAGCCATGCCCACATCCAGGGTGTGCACAAATTCAATCCGGTTGTGAAGCGGGACTTGGAACATGGCGCGGCTGAACACCATACGAACCGGAATAGCCGCCGCCAGTCGAAACACCGCCCACTGCAAGCCACTGTCCATCAGCAGTTGTTCGCAAATAACTTTTTGTTTGGCATACAACTCCACCGGATTGACGGCGCAATCGATGGTGCGCGGAGGCGGCAATTGCTGGGTGCGCCCATACACATGCAAGGTGGATGTGAAGAGAATGCTTGCGGGCTTGGGCATGGCTTTTAAAACCTGCAAGAGCTTGCGCATGCCACCCACATTCACGGCCTGCGCGAGCGCGGGATGTTGCTCACTGTTTTGACCGGTATGGGAGAGCTCAGGAATGAGGGCCGCCAAGTGAATCACCAAGTCTTGGTCTTGCACTGCGCGTTGCAGGTCTTCGATGCGACGCATATCGCCCCAAACCACCTGCATATCGGGGGCATGTTTCAATGCAAGCCGTCGATTGGTTCTGCAGGGCAAATCAAAGCAGCGTATGCGGTGACCTCTGCCGGCCATTGCCTTGAGGGTGCTGATACCGATATTGCCAAAAGCGCCTGTGAGTAGGATGTTCATCAAACCGCCTATTTATTCAAGGCAATGAAGAATACCTTAAATAGTCATATAAATGTATTCATTTATTTAAAATGAATAGTATTTAAATACTCTAAACCAAATTGCACCAGCAAGGCCTGCAGTCGCTCGCC
>CAMBXY010000196.1 GCA_945871945.1 Bordetella parapertussis | reverse complement strand
ACCTCGTTGTTGGCAAACAAGCGGTCGCGCTCAACCTCCCAGGTGTTAAGCACCTTGCCACGCAGCGGCAGGATAGCTTGGCTTTCTTTGTCGCGCCCCATCTTGGCGCTGCCCCCCGCACTGTCGCCCTCGACCAAAAAGATTTCGTTGTGTGCCAAATCGCGACTCTCGCAATCGGTGAGCTTGCCCGGCAACACCGCCACGCCAGAGCCTTTGCGCTTCTCTACTTTTTGGCCGGCTTTTTGACGCAACTGCGCGGCGCGGATGACCAACTCGGCGAGTTTTTTACCGTAATCCACATGCGCGTTCAGCCACAAGTCAAGTGAAGGCTTGACAAAGCTCGATACCAAGCGCACCGCGTCACGCGAATTCAAACGCTCTTTGATCTGTCCCTGAAACTGAGGGTCCAGCACCTTGGCGCTCAAGATGAAACTGGCGCGGGCAAATACATCTTCGGGTAACAACTTCACGCCCTTGGGCAGCAATGCGTGTAAATCGATAAAGCTTTTCACCGCGTTGAACAGGCCGTCGCGCAAGCCACTTTCGTGCGTCCCCCCCGCGCTGGTGGGGATGAGGTTGACATAGCTTTCGCGCACCGGCGAGCCGTCCTCGGTGAAGGCCAAACACCAAGCCGCGCCCTCACCTTCGGCGTAGGTCTCGTGACCCGCATCGGCAAAACCTTCGCCCTCAAAAAGAGGGATGAACGGATCGTGGCTCAAGGTTTGCGTGAGGTAGTCGCTCAAGCCCCCTTTGTAAAGCCAGGTTTGGCTGTCTTTGGTTTTTTCTTGTGCCAAGGTGACGCTGACACCGGGCATCAAGACCGCTTTGCTGCGTAACAGGTGCATCAACTCTTGCAGCGGCAGATTGGCAGACTCGAAATATTTGGCGTCCGGCCACACCCGCACCACCGTGCCTTGGCGGCGCTCGCCCGCTTCGTGTTTGCGAAGCTTGAGTTTTTCCACCACGTCGCCGCCTGAGAACACCAGATGCGCCACCTGGCCGTCACGGTAAGAGGTGACCTCCATGCGCTTAGCCAAAGCGTTGGTGACACTCACGCCAACGCCGTGCAAGCCCCCCGAGAAGCTGTAGGCCCCGCCTTGGCCTTTATCGAACTTGCCGCCTGCATGCAGTCGGGTGAAGACCAATTCAATGACGGGCGCTTGCTCTTCAGGATGCATGCCAAACGGAATGCCACGACCATCGTCTTCAATGCTGATGGAGGCGTCGCTGTGCAGTTGCACCGTGATTTTTTTGCCGTGGCCGGCCAGCGCTTCATCTGCGGCGTTATCGATCACCTCTTGAATGATGTGCAAGGGGTTATCGGTGCGGGTATACATGCCCGGGCGCTGCTTGACCGGCTCCAAGCCTTTCAAAACGCGTATCGAGCCTTCGGAATATTCGGGTTGTTTGGTGACCATGGGGCGCGATTGTAGACAAGCCCTATGACACCACTGGACAAAACCACAGTGAGGCCATGGCTCTTTCATCATGAAACCCAAAATCGTTACAGTCATGCCATGACCCAAACACCCAAAAACCTGCCCATGTGGCAAGTCTTGATCTGCGGCGCTTTGATCGTCAGCATCGCCATGGGCATCCGCCACGGCTTTGGCCTGTGGATGCAACCCATGACCCAAACCATGGGCTGGGGCCGTGAAGACTTTGCCATGGCGATAGCCGTGCAAAACATCAGCTGGGGTTTGATTGGCGTTTTCTCCGGCATGCTGGCCGACCGCTATGGTGCTTTTCGCGTCATCATCATTGGCGCATTGGCTTATGCACTGGGCCTGTTTGGCATGGCGCATGCCGCCAGTACCTCCGCCCTTGTGTTATTCGCCGGCGTCATGGTTGGCGCGGCCCAAGCGGGCACCACTTTTGCTGTGGTGTTTGGCGTGATTGGCCGCAATATTGCGCCTGAGCGTCGCTCATGGGCCATGGGCGTGGTGTCTGCAGCGGGTTCATTTGGACAATTTTTAATGGTGCCCACCGAGTCCCTGCTGATCACTGAATGGGGTTGGCAACAAGCGTTGGTCATTTTGGCCGTGGGCGTTTTGATCATCCTGCCTTTGAGCTTGGGGCTGCGTGAACACGGCTTTGCCACTGGCCAAGTAGCGCTGCGCCACCAAAGCATTTGGCAGGCTTTGCGCGAAGCTTTTGGTTACCGCAGTTTTCAGCTGTTGATGGCGGGCTATTTTGTGTGCGGTTTTCAAGTGGTGTTCATTGGCGTGCATTTGCCCAGCTTCTTGAAAGACCAAGGCATGTCACCCCAGCTTGCCAGCACCGCCTTGGCACTCATTGGTTTGTTTAATATCTTTGGTACTTATGCTGCTGGGAGCTTGGGACAAGTGGTTGCTAAACACAAAATTTTGTCGGGTATTTACTTGGCACGCGGCATCATCATTGCCATTTTCATCAGCTTGCCCATCACCCCTTTATCCGTTTACATCTTTGCGGCCAGCATGGGCTTGTTGTGGCTCTCCACCGTGCCGGTAACCAACGCCTTGATCGCGCAAATCTTTGGCGTTTCACACCTGTCCATGCTCAGTGGTTTTGTCTTCCTCAGCCATCAAGTGGGCAGCTTTTTAGGCGTTTGGCTGGGTGGACTGATTTATGACCGCACTGGCAGCTATGACCAAGTTTGGTACCTCACCATCGCCCTGAGCGTCTTTGCCACCCTGATCAACTTGCCTGTGCGCGAAGCGGAAATTAACCGCGCACCTGTGGCCGCATGAAAAACTATGCCTTAGCCCTCACGCTGGTTTGGCTTCTTGCCTTTGGCCTTGTGGCGTGGGTGTTCAGTTTGTACCTGCAACCAGAGTTCGCTGTGCTGCTGGCCGATCAACTGTGGATGTGTTTTTAAATGCCCAACATCATCATCACGGGTGCATCCGACGGCATAGGCGCTGAACTGGCTCGCCAACTCGCTCGCAGACACGGCTTGCAAGCCATGCTGGTGCTGGCTGCGCGCAATGCGGCACGCCTGCAGTCTGTCGCCGCCGACTGCATGGCCATGGGTGCGCGCACCCTGATCATGCCCACCGACATCACCGACGAGCAGCAATGCCGTCACTTGGTAGA
>CAMBXY010000195.1 GCA_945871945.1 Bordetella parapertussis | reverse complement strand
ACACCAAAACAGCACGGCCTTGCTTTGCAGAAGAAAAGATTTGCCCAAGCTGTCTGATAAAGCCCGCAGCGAGGACTACATTGGCTTGTTAGGGCTTATCAGCCACGAGTATTTTCATGCGTGGAATGTCAAGCGTATGCGACCGGCGAGCTATGAAAGCTACAACTACCAAAGCGAGCAGTACACCGATATGCTTTGGTTTTTTGAAGGCTTTACAGACTACTACGACAACCTGATGTTGTGTCGCGCAGAATTGATTTCTCCTGCGTACTATTTGAAGTTGCTCAATAAATCCATACACCAATACCTGCAAACACCGGGGCGGCAAGCCCACAGTGCAGCCGCTTCAAGCTTTGAGGCATGGACCAAATACTACCGCCCTGACAGCAACACGCCCAACATCACAGTGAGTTATTACACCAAGGGCTCTTTGATAGCGCTGTGTCTAGACCTCTCATTGCGGCAAATGGGGCACAGTCTGGATGCAGTCATGCGTGAGCTCTGGCATCACAGCCAAGGTGGCCCCATATCTCAAGATGATGTGCTGCAAGCGCTTCAAAGTGTCAGCAAGCAATCATGGCGCAGCAAAATTCACGCTTGGGTGCACAGTGTTGAAGAACTGCCTTTGTTGGAAATTTTGCAAAAGCAAGGCGTGAGTGTGGAATATGAGGCCTCAACGCTGGCCCAACAACTGGGGCTCAGGGTCCGAGAAGACCACAGCGTGCATATTCAAACAGTTTTGCGCGGCAGCGCTGCCGAGCTAGCGGGCATGTCTGCCGGTGACGAGTGGCTGGGCGTTGAATCAGGCAAAGGCAAAACCATGCAATCTTGGCGCTTGCAACGTTTGGAACAACTCCCCTTGTTGCTCGGAAAAAATACGCAATGCACAGCATTGATCGCACGCGATGGGCAACTGCATCGATTGCCACTCAGCCTGCCCAGCCAAGACCCCAGCCCCTTGTGGCGCTTAGGTATTCTTGATCCGGTGAAGGTGGGCAGTTGGCTCAGCGATAAAACCCAAAGCTAGGCCTTCTTGCTTTAACGCAGGTCTATCACTCTTTTGGCCTTGCCCATGCTCCGCTCCACCTCGCCCTCGTTGCACAACTCTACTTTTAAACTGCTACCTATATAGGCTTTGGCGTCTTGCTCTAGTTTTAAAGCAGCCATTTGCGCCTCAGTGGAATCTGCAGCCAAGCCTGTGCGCGTCTCGACCTTGACTGTTAAGGTGTCCAGTGACCCCTCTTTGCGAAGCAGACACTGGTAGTGCGCGCTCAGGGCGGATTGCTTCAAAATCAATTCTTCAATTTGGGTGGGGAAAACATTCACCCCTCGGACAATCATCATGTCGTCGCTTCTGCCCGTGATCTTTTCCATGCGGCGCATAGCGCGTGCAGTACTGGGAAGCAAGCGGGTTAAGTCTCTGGTGCGGTACCTGATGATGGGTAAGGCCTCTTTGCTCAGGCTTGTGAAGACCAGCTCGCCCTGCTCTCCATCGGGCAATACTTTGCCGGTTTCGGGGTCGATGATTTCTGGGTAAAAGTGATCTTCCCAAACAGTGGGCCCGTCTTTGGTTTGCGCATATTCACTGGCCACACCAGGGCCAATCACCTCAGACAAACCATAAATATCGACCGCATCTATGCCCATGCGTTTTTCAATGGCCAAACGCATATCGTTGGTCCATGGTTCGGCACCAAAAATACCAATACGCAAACTGCTGTTGAAAGGATTTAAGCCTTGGCGATCAAACTCGTCTGCCAAGGCCAGCATATAACTGGGCGTCACCATGATGATGTCGGGTGAAAAATCTTGCAGCAGTTGTACTTGCCTTTCCGTTTGACCTCCACCAAATGGAATCACGGTCAGGCCCAAATGCTCTGCCCCGTAATGCGCGCCCAAGCCGCCCGTGAACAAGCCATAGCCGTAGCTGATGTGAACCTTGTCGCCAGGCTTGGCGCCTGCGGCCCTGATGCTGCGGGCAACGCATCCCGCCCACATGGCTATGTCGTTTGCGGTGTAACCCACCACCGTGGGCTTGCCTGTGGTGCCACTGGAGGCGTGGATACGCACAAGCTGATGCTGAGGAACCGCAAACATGCCAAAGGGGTAACTCTCTCGCAAATCCGATTTGGTGGTGAAGGGAAACAGAGCCAAATCGGACAACTGTTTGCAGTCATCTGGATGAACACCCACTGAATCAAATTTGGCGCGGGTGACCGCAGAGTTTGCATAAGCATGCTGAAGCGTTTTTTTCAAACGCTTTAATTGCAAACTGCGCAACTCGTCAACGCTGGCTTTTTCGATAGGGTCTAGGGGGAGAAAATTTTGTTTCATGGGGGTACCAGCGTTCCTTGAATTTGTGCGCTTTTGCCCCTGAACAAGGCAATCACTTCATTGTGTTGATTACGAACCGTCATGTCGTACACGCCGTGTCGACCGCTGAGCACCCTCTCTTGCCCCTCACATGTCAACACATCGTGCAACTGGGCTGGTTTTAAAAAATCTATGGAAGCTGAGGCAGCAAGCGCTACTTTGTTGTGGCTGTTGCAAGCAAACGCAAAAGTGGAGTCCGCCAAAGTAAAAATAAATCCGCCATGACAAATTTGGTGGCCATTCAAATGCGCAAGAGTTACTTGCATGGTCATTTGCGCCTGTCCGGGCTTGCAAAAAACCAGCTGCATCCCCATGGTTTGCTGGGAGGCCACATCAGCGGAAAACATGGCTTCTCCCACCCGATGAGCCAACAAGTCTTCATCTGTCGGCGTAGCCATCTTCAATGCCCCGTGAATTGGGGTGGACGCTTTTGTAAAAACGCGCTCACGCCTTCCATATAGTCGTGCGTTTTGCCCAGAGCTGACTGCGTGTCGCGTTCTGTATCGAGTTGTTGATCAAGGCTTCTTTGCCCTGCTTCTCTTAGCAACTTGCGGGTGGCGATCAAGGCTTGGGTTGGCATCGCGGCTAAACGCTGGGCCATTTGTAAAGCAGCTTCAAGTACGTCTTCTGAAACATCCCAGATCAAGCCCCACTCTTTGGCTTGCTGTGCCATCAATTTGTCACCCGTCATGGCCAAGGCCATGGCGCGTGCCAAACC
>CAMBXY010000194.1 GCA_945871945.1 Bordetella parapertussis | reverse complement strand
CTCAATGGCAGCAAGATGTGGATCACCAACGGCCCAGACGCCGACACCTTGGTGGTTTATGCCAAAACCGAACCCGAGCTCGGCGCCCGTGGCGTCACCGCTTTCTTGATTGAAAAAGGCATGCAGGGTTTCAGCGTCGCACAAAAACTCGACAAGTTGGGCATGCGCGGCAGCCACACAGGCGAATTGGTGTTTCACAACGTCGAAGTGCCTCAACACCACATTTTGGGTGGCTTGAACAACGGCGCCAAAGTGTTGATGAGCGGTCTCGACTACGAACGTGCGGTGTTGAGCGGCGGACCTTTGGGCATCATGCAGTCGGTGATGGATAACGTCATCCCATACATCCATGACCGCAAACAGTTTGGCCAAAGCATTGGCGAGTTCCAACTCATACAAGGCAAAGTGGCAGATATGTATACCGTGCTGCAAGCAGGACGCTCGTTTGCCTATACCGTTGCCAAAAACCTCGATATGTTGGGTGCGGAGCATGTGCGCCAAGTGCGTAAAGACTGCGCGAGTGTGATTTTGTGGACCGCTGAAAAAGCTACGTGGATGGCGGGCGAGGGCGTACAAATTTTTGGTGGTAATGGGTATATCAACGAATACCCGCTCGGGCGTTTGTGGCGCGATGCCAAGCTCTATGAGATTGGCGCCGGCACCAGTGAAATCCGTCGCATGTTGATTGGCCGTGAGCTGTTTGCTGAGACGCTGTAACCATCCAAAAGTAGGCTTTCTTAAACCCGTTCTGCTTTTACAAACCTGAAAGATCTAACGAATGACTTCAAGCTTGCAACATCTGTTCGACAACAACCGCGCCTGGGCCGCGCGCATGGAGCGTGAACAACCGGGATTTTTCTCGGGCCTCACGCACCAACAAACGCCTAAATATTTGTGGATCGGTTGTTCCGATAGCCGCGTGCCTGCCAACCAAATTACTGGCCTAGAACCTGGTGAAGTTTTTGTGCACCGCAATATTGCCAATGTAGTGGTGCACTCTGACCTCAATGCCCTGTCGGTCATTCAGTACGCGGTCGATTGTTTAAAGGTTGAGCACATCATGGTGGTCGGGCATTACGGTTGTGGCGGTGTACTCGCTGCTACGCGTGGAGTACGCATTGGTTTGGCAGACAACTGGTTGCGCCATGTGCAAGACGTCCGTTTACGCCATCGCCAACGTCTGAACCATTTGCCCCAAGCCGAGTTAGAAAACGTCATGTGCGAAATGAACGTGATCGAGCAAGTGGGTAATGTGGCGCTTTCCAATGTCATGCAAGACGCTTGGGGACGCGGCCAAAAAGTAGCGGTCCATGGTTGGGTTTATGGCGTGCACGACGGATTGGTCAAAGACCTCGGCGTCACCATGAACCACAGCGATGAAGTGGTGAACGTATTTCGCAATGCCTTCAAGCGCTATCCGCGCGGCATGTAATTTATAAAAGTTTTAGGAGACTCTCATATGTCCAATGCATCTTCAGATCCAGTTGTTATCGTCAGTGCAGCGCGCACGCCTATGGGTAGCTTTCAAGGCGACTTTGCCTCGCTGTCTGCGCACGATTTGGGTGGCGTGGCTATTCGCGCTGCAATAGAGCGTTCAGGTATTTCGCCTGACCTAGTCACCGAGGTTTTGTTTGGCAATTGTTTGATGGCTGGTCAAGGCCAAGCGCCTGCGCGCCAAGCGGCGTTCAAAGGTGGTTTGCCACAAAGTGCTGGCGCTGTGACGTTGTCAAAAATGTGTGGCTCAGGCATGCGCGCCGCGATGTTCGCTCACGATATGTTGTTAGCCGGTTCGCACGATGTGCTGGTCGCTGGCGGCATGGAGAGCATGACCAATGCTCCCTACTTGTTAATGAAAGGCCGTGCTGGCTATCGCATGGGCCACGACAAAGTGTTTGACCACATGATGCTCGACGGTTTGGAAGACGCTTACGAAGTCGGTCGCTCCATGGGCACGTTTAGTGAAGACTGTGCTGCCAAATACAACTTTACCCGAGCCGAGCAAGATGCCTTCGCAACTGCAAGTGTGGAGCGCGCCAAGGCCGCCACTGCATCAGGTGGCTTTGCCAAAGAGATTGCCCCCGTCACCGTCAAAACCCGCGCGGGCGAGACAGTGGTGTCGATCGACGAAGGCCCAGGCAAAGTCAAGCTCGACAAAATCACCAGCCTCAAACCTGCGTTTAAAAAAGACGGCACGATCACTGCGGCTTCTAGTTCGTCTATCAATGACGGTGCTGCAGCGATGGTGTTGATGCGCCAAAGTACTGCGACGAAGCTAGGTTGCAAGCCACTGGCGCGTATCGTCAGCCACGCTACACACGCCCAAGCGCCTGAGTGGTTCGCAACTGCGCCTGTAGGCGCTACGCAAAAAGCTTTGTCCAAAGCAGGTTGGCAAGTAAAAGATGTAGACCTGTGGGAAGTGAATGAAGCGTTTGCCGTGGTGCCCATGGCTTTGATGAAAGAACTTAGCGTGCCACACGACAAGGTGAATGTGAACGGTGGCGCCTGTGCCTTGGGTCATCCCATCGGCGCGTCGGGTGCGCGCATCTTGGTGACCTTGATTCATGCTTTGCAAGCGCGTGGACTAAAAAAAGGCTTAGCTACTTTGTGTATCGGTGGCGGTGAAGGAACTGCCATGGCGATTGAATTGCTCTAAGGATTCGCATGTCATTGATTCACACACAGGTGCAGGTGCGCAGCGCTGAGGCGGCAACCAATGCAGCCGCTATGCAAGCGGTAGTCGACGATTTGCGTTTGCAAATCCAAAGCGTTGCCAATGGCGGTGGTGAGGCCGCACGTGCCAAACATGTAGGTCGCGGTAAATTGCTCCCGCGTGACCGTGTGCAAATGTTGTTGGATCCTGGAACGCCATTTTTAGAACTCAGCCCTTTGGCGGCATACGCCATGTACAACGGCGACGCGCCTGGTGCTGGCGTGATCACCGGTATTGGACGTGTGAGTGGCGTCGACTGTCTTATTGTGTGTAACGACGCGACGGTCAAAGGCGGCACCTACTACCCGATGACCGTCAAAAAGCATGTGCGTGCGCAAGAAATCGCGCAACAAAATAATTTGCCATGTATTTATTTGGTGGACTCAGG
>CAMBXY010000193.1 GCA_945871945.1 Bordetella parapertussis | reverse complement strand
TGTCGTTGCCTTCGATAGATGCAACCGGCCACTGGGCCAATTGAAGCCGGGCCAATTGCGCCAAATCGCATAGGTGCTTACCCTCGGCGGTCAAGGGAGCAAATGCTGAAACGGACAAAGGGTCTTGGGCGACAAAAGCTTGGCGTACCTCCTCGCCCACTTCAAAAGCCTTGGGGCCTATGCAGGGGCCTAGCCAAACCTTCACGTCGTCTAAAGCAGCGCAGCTGCGCAAAGCGCGGCGAGTTGCCTCCAACACCCCACCCTGACCTGACATGCCCGCCAAGCCACGCCAGCCCGCATGGGCAGCAGCAACCACTTTCTTCGACGGGCTATAAAACAAAATAGGCAAACAGTCGGCCACCATGATGGTGCAAGCCACACCGATTTTTCTTGTGAAACAAGCGTCGGCTTGTTGACCATCGGGCGTATCGTGGTGCAGCTGCGCCACCACATTGCCATGCACTTGTCGCATGAACACGGCGCGTTGGTGCAACTGAAACGCCAGCAACTGGCGGTTGTTGAAAACCGCTTGGGGGTCATCGCCCACATGGTCGCCCAAATTGAAGCTGTTGTAGGGTGCTTGCGACGTGCCGCCATCTCGGGTGGTGCAAAACACCTTGGCCCCTGACCACTGGGGCAACACGGGCAAGGCGTCAGGCTTCAAAATCGGGGCAGGCAGAAGGTTGGGCGGCTTGAAAGCTTGGCAAAGCCATGCAAGCGTCAAACACTTGCAAAGTGCGGTCTAGGCCACTCAAGTCCACTTTGAATCGGTTGGCATTGAAGATTTGCGGCACCAACACGCAATCGGCCATGCTGACGTGGTCGCCATGGCAAAACTGCCCCGTGGCTGGGTGCTGCAGTTGTTTCTCGAAAGCCTCTAGGCCTGAACGCACCCAGTGGTGGTACCACGTGTTTTTGCTGTCCTCGTCCAATTTCAACGTGCCGGTGAGGTATTTCAAGACCCTTAGGTTGTTCAAAGGGTGAATTTCGCAAGCGATGGATTGGGACAAGGCGCGAACACGGGCCTTGCCAGCCGCCTCTTTGGGCATCAACGGACTTTGTGAGAACTGTTCGTCTAGGAATTCCATGATGGCCATGGACTGCGTCAGTCGCAAGCCATCCACCTCCAGCACAGGCACCAAAGCATCAGCGCTGACGGCGGTGAAGTCGTCTTGCAACTGATGGCCTTTGGCCAAATGCACTGGTACATAGTCGTAGGGCAGGCCTTTCAAGGCCAAAGCGATGCGAACCCGAAACGAGGCAGAGGAACGGAAATAGGAATACAGCTTCATGGGTCATAGGATAAGGGTTTTGCTGAGCTTTGGTGCCAAGCGGCTAATCGCTACACTCGGTGTCAAATTTTCCCTTCCAAAGAACCCCTTGCTGAAAAACCCTGTCAAACACTGCCGCAACTGCGGTACCGCGGTGCTGATGCGCTTGCCTGATGATGGCGACACCCGTCAGCGGGCCGTTTGCCCCGCTTGCCAAACGGTGCATTACGACAACCCGCTGAATGTGGTGGGCACCATCCCCGTGTGGGGAACGCAGGTGCTTTTGTGTAAACGCAATATCGAACCGCGCAAAGGGTTTTGGACCCTGCCCGCAGGCTTCATGGAGTTGCACGAATCTTTAGCCCAAGGCGCAGAACGTGAAACCGACGAAGAGGCTGGCGCTGAAATTGAGATGCAAGCGCTGTTCACCGTGATCGATGTCCCCAAGGTCGGGCAGGTGCATTTTTTCTTTCTAGCCGAATTGCAAAGCCCTCTGTTTGACCCAGGCCACGAAACCATGGAAGCCAAGCTGTTTGAAGAAGCCGACATTCCTTGGGACGACTTGGCGTTTCGCACCGTACGCGAAACCTTAAAGGCGTTTTACGCTGACCGTAAGGCGGGCGAGTTTGGTTTTCACCAACTCGTCATCAGCTAAGCCCGTCATTGCATTAAGCCGTCATTGCGAGGAGCGCAGCGAAGAAGCAAACTCAGGGATAGATTGCTTCGCTTCGCTCGCAATGACGGCAGGTTGCAATTTCGAGAAGTTCAGGTACGTCGCTTGAGGCGAGCGTGGCAGGTCGGCCGTAGCCGACGTTGTGCAAGCATGGAGGCGAGGCCGAGCCTGCGGCACGTGACTTGACGGGGGTTGCTTCGGGGCGATGCCCCTCGCAATGACGTGAGGTTGATTCGGGTCGGTGTCCCTCGCAATGACGTGAGGTTGCTTAGTCGCTACTTAGCGCCCAACCCCATGCCGCGGGTAATGACCTCTTTCATGATCTCGTTGGTGCCACCGTAAATGCGCTGCACCCGCGCATCGGCATAAGCGCGGGTAATGGGGTACTCCCACATAAAACCGCTCCCGCCGTGCAGCTGCACACAAGCGTCCATCACCTTGCATTGCAAATCGGTACACCAGTACTTGGCCATGCTGGCGGTGGCAGTATCCAGTTTGTCTTGCAAAAGCAGTTCGGTGCATTTGTCCACAAACACCTGTGCAATTTGCACCTCGGTTTGCAGCTCGGCCAAGGTAAAGCGGGTGTGTTGAAACGCAGCCACCGCTTGGCCAAACACTTGGCGTTGCTTGACGTAGTCAATGGTCCAACCAATGGCTGCTTGGGCAGCGGCGACCGCGCCAATGGCGATTTGTAAACGCTCCCACGGTAGCTGCTCCATCAGGCAAATAAAGCCTTTGTTCAGCATGGCGTCTCCACCTAACAAAGCCTCAGCAGGTAAACGCACGTTATCGAAAAACAGCTCGCAGGTGTCTTGCGCCTTGAGCCCCAATTTTTTCAGCGGCTTGCCTTTGGTGAAGCCCGGCATACCGCTCTCCAGCAAGAACAGGCTGGTTCCCTTGCCACCTGCGGCTGGGTTGGTTTTGGCCACCACAATCACCAGGTCAGAGTGCCACCCGTTGGTGATGTAAGTTTTGCTGCCGTTGAGCACAAACGAGCCATCGGCTTGCACCATGGCGGTGGTTTTGATGCCTTGCAAATCACTTCCAGCCGCCGGTTCTGTCATGGCAATCGCGCCCACCATGTCGCCCCGGGCCATGGCAGGCAAATAGCGCTGCTTTTGCGCCTGCGTGCCGTAGTGCTGGAGATAGGGCGCGACGATTTCGGT
>CAMBXY010000192.1 GCA_945871945.1 Bordetella parapertussis | reverse complement strand
ACGGCATACCCTGCGCTGTTCAATGCGGCTTGTAAACGCTCGCGCGCAGTGCCTTGATTTAAGGATTCGCTGTCAATTCTCAACTGCCATTGATCGGTATCGCGTGCAATCAATTGCGATTGCAAGGCCAACTCACGCACCAAGGCCGTTACAGCTTCAGAAGCCACCAATTGACGAACTGTTTGAGTCCAAAAATGGCCCTCCTCTGTGACGACCAACACTTTAGGCGCTGTTCTTTCAGAAGGTTCACTGGCTTGACGGACAGGCAAATTCTTAACTTGAATAGGCGCTGTCGTTAAAGTTTTTTTTTGAGCCGCAGGCGCTTGCACCTGATGAGTTTCTTGAGCTTGATGAGCTTTGGGCTTGAAAGCCAGTAGCCTGAGCAAGACCATGGTAAGCGCCGCATACTCATCGGGCGCCAAGCCCAATTCTGTGCGGCCGTGCAAACACAAGCTGTAGAGCAACTGCGTTTCATCGGCGGGCATGGCCTCAGACAATCGCAACATTTCTTGGTGATCTGGGTCATCCGATTCAGCGGCAGCGCTGGGAACTGCTTGCAACACGGCCATGCGCTGCAACACCATGGACATGTCTTCCAAGGCCGACGCAGCAGACAAACCATTCAGTCGCAGGCCTTCAGAAATTGCAACGACTGTGGCACCATCGCCCCGCGCAAGGGCATCAATGAGGCCCATGACATGGCTGCGATCGACAGTGCCCAACATCAAACGAGTAGTGGCTTCTTGCAATTGACCGCTGCCAAATGCAATGGCTTGATCGGCCAGGCTCAGTGCATCTCGCATGGACCCTCTGGCAGCTCTGGCCAACAACTTCAGTGCCAGGGGCTCAGCGGGCAAGTTCTCTTGCGCCAAAACCTTCGTGAGGTGTTCGAACACTGTTTCTGGGGCCATGGGCCGCAAGTTAAATTGCAGGCAACGAGACAAAACAGTGACAGGTACTTTTTGGGGATCGGTGGTGGCCAATACAAACTTCAAATACTCAGGCGGCTCCTCAAGCGTTTTCAACATGGCATTGAAGGCCGTGTTGGTCAACATGTGGACCTCGTCAATCATGAACACTTTGAAGCGCCCCTGAACCGGTTTGTAAACCGCTTGCTCGAGCAGGCTTTGAACTTCATCGACACCCCGATTGGAGGCGGCATCAAGCTCTGTGTAATCGACAAAACGACCTGAATCAATGTCCCGACAGGCCTGACAAACACCACAAGGCTCAGCTGTGATGCCGCCCTGCCCGTCAGTGCCTTGGCAATTGAGTGATTTGGCCAAAATGCGAGACACCGTTGTCTTGCCCACGCCCCTGGTGCCGGTGAACAAATAGGCATGGTGCAACCTTTGTTGCACAAGGGCATTGGTCAGGGCTTGAACAACGTGCTCTTGGCCCACCATTTCAGTGAAGTTGCGAGGACGGTATTTGCGTGCCAGAACGAGATAAGACATGTGTGGATTCTATCGGTGTCTTACAATAGCCCTCGACGGGCCTTCCCGCATGGTAAAGCAGCCAACCGAGTCAGGTGGGGAACCAAGCAGCTCTAACTGCAGAGCCAGTGCCGGGGTCAAGGCTCGTCACCTTTCATGTGTGCGTGCAAGGCTCTGGCAGCTTTCACGCCTGTGGCTATGCAGGCAGTCAGCAAATAGCCCCCCGTCGGGGCTTCCCAATCCAACATTTCCCCCGCACAAAACACCCCCGGCAATGCCTTGGTTTGCAGCCCTGCATCGAGCCCCTTCCACGTCACGCCCCCCGCACTGCTGATGGCTTCATCGATGGGCCTTGTTTTTGTGAGCTTCACTGCCAAGCCTTTGATGGCCAAGGCCAGGTGTGCTGGATCTTGCAAGATCTGAGGCGATAACAATTCATTCAACAAGGCCATCTTGACACCCTCAATGCCAAGTCGTCCCTTAAGGTGTGAAGACAAACTGCGCGAGCCCCGAGGATGTGAAACCTCTTGCATCACTTTTTCCAAGGTCCAATCGGGCAATAAATCCAATTTGAATTCAGCCAGCCCTTGAGCTTGAACGGTCTTGCGCAAATCTGCTGACGCAGCATAAATCAAACTGCCTTCCACCCCATAGGTGCTGGCCACAAATTCTCCCTGGCGCCTCATGACATGCCCTTTGGCATGGACCCACTCCATGGCGACTGACTTGAGAGGATGACCCGCAAAACGCGCCAAGAAAAACGGCGTCCAACCCTGACCTGATCTGCCGGCCACATGAAAACCGCAATTGGAGGGCACCAAGGCGCTCACGGGCACGCCCATTTCAATTAACCAAGGTGCCCAAGCACCGTCAGAGCCCAGCCGAGCCCAACTTGCTCCCCCAAGCGCCAAGACCACAGCTTGGGCTTTAACTTTGCGCACCTCAAGCCCAGGCGACGTGAGATGACGCACTTCGAAACTTAATTCAGTCCAACTGCCTTTGCGTTTGCCTTTGCCTTTTTCAGCGGGCATTGCATGCAAACCCGTTAATCGATGGCGCATGTGAAATTCAACGGGTACGCCTGATTCAGGATGACGCAAACGATGTAACCACGCTCTAAGCAAGGGAGCGGCTTTCATTTCTGTGGGGAAAACACGTCCTGAACTGCCAATGAATGTTTCAATGCCTAAATTCTGAGCCCAAGCCCTCAATTGATCCGAGCCCCACTCTCTCAAAATGGGTTCAAGCTGCGGGGCATGGGCGTCATAGCGACTCACAAAATGATGGAAAGACTCTGAGTGCGTGAGGTTCAGACCCCCTCGCCCTGCCAACAAAAACTTTCGACCCACTGATGGCATGGCATCAAACAGATGCACTGAATGGCCCAAACTCGACAAAACCTCAGCGGCCATCAGGCCTGCGGGCCCGCCCCCAATGACCGCCACGGACAAGTCCAAGGGCTTTGAAGCGTGAGATGAAGGGGCGTCCATGCGGTGAAAATGAGTTGGGTCAAGTGATGAATGAGCAACATTGCTCGTTTCTGTCAAAATACAGGAAGTTTACAAAGACGATTTAGCTGTAATTTCAATCTCAACAAGGAACAGGCCATGGCCAGCGATTTGATCAAACACACAACCGACGCCACTTTTGAGACCGACGTGCTCAAAGCCGACAAGCCTGT
>CAMBXY010000191.1 GCA_945871945.1 Bordetella parapertussis | reverse complement strand
GCCGGCACCATCAATCGAAAATCTTCTCGGGTCGGCATGAGGCCTTGCACTTTGGCGGTGAAAACTTCACGGTCTTCGCCAGTCTTGGCCAAATTGGCGATGATTTCACCGTAACCAAACACGCCCATGGCCACGGCCACAAAGCCAATACCGTCGGTCAATTCGGGGATATCTAGGGTGAAGCGGGCAATGCCAGAGTTGACATCGGTGCCTACCAAGCCTAAAAGCAAACCCAAAATAATCATCGCAATGGCTTTGAGCAAAGAGCCCGAGGCCAACACCACCGCGCCGACCAAACCCAGCACCATCAGTGCGCAGTATTCGGCAGGGCCAAAGGCAAACGCCATCTCGGTCAACGGACCCGCAAAAGCGGCCAACAACAACGTACCCACGCAACCCGCGAAAAACGAGCTCAAGCCAGCAGCAGCCAAGGCAGGGCCGGCACGCCCTTGGCGGGCCATTTGGTAGCCATCAATGGTGGTCACCACCGAGGACGACTCACCGGGGAGGTTGACCAAAATCGCTGTGGTCGAGCCGCCATACTGAGCGCCGTAGTAAATGCCGGCCAACATGATCAAAGCCGACACCGGTGGCAAGGCATAGGTGGCAGGCAGCAGCATGGCGATGGTGGCCAAAGGCCCAATGCCTGGCAAGACACCGATGAGGGTCCCCAACAGGCAACCGACCAAGGCGTACATCAAATTGATGGGGGTAGCCGCAACACTGAAACCGGTGGCTAAATTGGCAAGCAAATCCATGGTTTGTCCGATCTACGAAGCCAAGAACTCGGGCCATAAGGGCATTTGCAAGCCCAATAAGCTAATAAAGACGCCATAGCTGCCTGCCGCCAATAGGGTGGACAGCACCAAGACTCGGCGAATTTCGAAGGCCGCCGCGTCGGCCATGGCGGCAATCACGGTGAGCGCCACAATCGCCACCATCAAACCCATGGAGGGCAAACCAATCAGGTTGACGCCGCCCAGCAATGCGCCAAAGGCGAGGTTGGCCCCCAAAATACACAGCAAAGGGCGCCAAGCAATATCGCCTATTTTCCCGCCGTCCGGCGTCTCCACCACCAAGGAGAAAAACAAAATAAGGCCACCCAGCAAGGCCAACACCAAACCCAAGACCAAGGGGACATAGCCCGGCCCCATCTGAGAAGCAGAGCCTATGGTGTAAGAGGATGTGCTGACCCAAGTAAAGCCGCCACCGGTGACGATGAACAGCAAGCCTGAGGCAAAGTCTTTTTCGCTTTTGATCGACACAATACGAGCTATGGCAACTGAGAGACTGGCATTGTCACCTAAACCAATAAGGGTTTGAGAGACTTAAGCCACAGCGGCGCCGGCAAGCCAAAACGCGTTTGTATTTCGTCGGCACGACTTGGCAATAGCTTGGTGTCCCCCGGTTCGGGCTGGGCCAGTGCCAGCACCACGGTATTGCCCTCTTGGGTGGGTTTGAAAGTCCACAAGGCTTTTTCACCAAAGGCTTGGGCGATATGCGCCAAGCTCTTTTCAAAACTGACCGAACGACCAAACAGATTGACCGCCATGCAGCCCTGCGGGGTCAGCAGTTGGCGACATTGGGCGTAGAAATCGGCGTCATCGAGCACGGGAGCCGCGGCTTCTTGGTCGTACAAATCGACATGCAAGACATCGACTTGGGCGCGCCAATAAGGGTGGGCCACCACCTCGGCTGCGTCGCCCAAGACCACCGATAACTTGTCATCATCAGGGGGCAAGCCAAACCAGCTGCGACACGCCCCAATGACTTGCGGGTTGAGTTCGATGGCGGTGGTTTGCATGCCCAAGACTTTGTGGCAATTTTTGGTGAGTGCGCCAGCCCCTAAACCCAGTTGCATGGCATGCAATTGGCTTACCGTGTCAGGGTCGACAAACAACAGCCAAGCCTGCATGCGCTGCACATAGTCCAAATGGATGGCGTTGGGTTTGCGGGTGTCCATAGAGCCTTGTACCCACTGCGAGCCCAAATGCAAATAACGCAGCTTGCCGTGCTCGGAGATATTTACTTGCGGAAGGGTTTGCTTGCTGACCATGCGGGGATTGTCGCCGCAGGTAGCAAGCTAAGGCCAACAGGGCGGGTTCGTTCGCCTCTCACCATCGCTGCGCGCTGTGAGTCGCAGCACCCTACGGCCAACAGGGGCGGGTTCGTTCGCCTCTCACCATCGCTGCGCGCTGATGCTCGAGGCTAGCCCGACCCGCCCCTGTTGGCCTATTCCATCTGCAACCCCGCCTTCACATTGGCGGTGGTGGCTAAAAAGAAGTGAGCGACATCTGATTAAGTAGGCAGCACCTCAAAGTGGTCTGGCCGAAACCATCGCCGTCTTTGCCGCCAAGCGCTTACGCGTGGTGGTTTTTGTGCGAACAGATAAGACTTGCGTTTCGTGAGCGAAAGCCAACATACTGGCCAAAGCCTTGTTGACCGCTTCAGAAGTCGGAAACGCCTTCAGAATTTCGGGCTGCAACACTACAACATTGCTGCCTTGTGTGAAATGTTTGAGGTACTTGCCGCGAACACCCTTGCCCAGTTGGTCGCGCTTCAATTCAGGAATATCCAGATCAGCCATTTTTGTAGATGTCTTTCTCATATCGGGTTGCCTTTCTTGCGCTGATGATTCGAATGCTGTTGCGACGATCCGTGTGAACGACCACCAAAAGTCGATCCTTGTTTGAAACACCGTAGGTTCGGCTTCGGTCCTCATCCATTGAGTGATCAGAGTCCGAGAAAGTCAAGGCTAAAGCATCTCCAAAAATGCTGACAGCCTCGTCAAAAGACACGCCATGCTTAAGTAAGTTGCTTTGTTCTTTTTGATTATCCCATTCGAACTCGAACATGCGAATTCCTTGCATTGATGTTATCAGCCGTCCACCGTGATCAATTTTATGCTTACTGTACAGGGCGCTGCTGCCAAAACTTGCAACGTGCGGGCGACTTAAACTTGTCTCTATATTTCAAAACGGCTGGCTCTTTTATGCAAAAAAGTGACAGTGCGGCCCAACGTTAATGTGAGAGACCAACAGCCCTGGTGCTCAGAACCCAGACAAGGCAGCTTTGCACATTGGCGCCGTCGCATTCATCAACCGCTTTGGCTCCAGCCTAAACGAGCACG
>CAMBXY010000190.1 GCA_945871945.1 Bordetella parapertussis | reverse complement strand
TTACCTCCCGCTTTTCGCCAAACTTCGCGGTCGACGTAGCCTTGTTCTTCCCAAGCTTCATGAAAGGGGGCGATTTCTTTTTCCATAAAGTGTTTGAAACTGTCCCGAAAAGATTCGTGTTCAGCCGAAAAAAGAGTTCTGGGGATCATGGTATGTCCTGAGGAGAATGCAAAGTTGATGGACACTGGCAACAGTCTGCAAAAAGTATACTCGTGCTCGATTTAAATGCTTTGCAGTAAGTGATGGCCTCAAATTTTGGAGATGTTATGTCCGAAGCATACGTATATGACGCGATTCGTACACCTCGCGGAAAAGGAAAAAAAGACGGAAGTCTTCATGAGGTTAAGCCTGTCGATTTGTTGGCCGGTGTGCTGTCGCAACTTCAAATTCGAAATCAACTCGACACGGCTGCTGTGGACGACGTAGTCATGGGTGTGGTCTCTCCCATTGGTGAGCAGGGCTCGGTGGTGCCTAAAGTGGCAGCGCTTAAAGCTGGCTGGGATTGGCAATGTGCGGGCCTTCAAGTTAATCGGTTTTGTGCCTCTGGGTTAGAAGCAGTTAACTTGGCTGCCATGAAGGTTCGAAGCGGTTGGGAAGAATTGGTCGTCGCGGGTGGGGTAGAAAGTATGAGCCGAGTTCCCATTGGCTCTGATGGGGGTGCATGGGCTCAAGATCCAGAAACAAACAGTGCTACTTTGTTTGTGCCACAAGGCATAGGTGCTGACTTAATTGCCACCCTTTGTGGCTTCAGTCGATACGACTTGGATGCCTTCGCGGTGGAGTCTCAAAAGCGAGCCACACATGCCAGAGCCAGTGGCTACTTTGATGGGTCTGTGGTGCCCGTATTAGACAAACTGGGTCAAGTTATTCTGGCCCAAGATGAATTTATCAAGCCTCAAACGACGACTGAAACTTTAGCTACCCTCAGGGCCTCTTTTGAGAAGTTGGGATCCATGGGATTTGATGCCGTGGCCTTACAGCGCTATCCGCAAGTTGAGTGTATTTTCCATGTACACCACGCTGGGAATTCCTCTGGCATTGTGGATGGTGCTGCCGCAGTACTTATTGGCAGTGAGGCTGCCGGAAAAATTCATGGCCTGAAACCACGCGCAAGAATTGTTGCAGCAGCTTTGTCGGGTGCAGATCCCACCATCATGCTGACGGGGCCCATGCCTGCAACCAGAAAAGTTCTTGCCAAAGCAGGTCTGACAATTGATCAGATTGATTTATTTGAGGTCAACGAAGCATTTGCCGCAGTGCCTCTTAAGTTCATGCGTGAAATGGGTGTGTCCCACGATCGTGTCAATGTCAATGGTGGCGCTATTGCTCTGGGGCATCCCCTTGGTGCTACCGGCGCCATGATTCTGGGGACTTTGATTGACGAATTGCACCGTCGAAAACTTCGTTATGGTTTGGCCACACTCTGTGTGGGTGGTGGCATGGGTATCGCTACCATTGTCGAGCGAATTTGAAAGCGGGTGGTTCTATGATTTTAAAAACATTACGTTACGAAATAGAGCAAGAAATTGCCACCATTACGTTTGATGAATCCGGGTCGCCCGTCAATACCATGTGCCAGCAATGGCAAGACGATTTAGCCCAGGTTGCGCAAGAGCTTGTTAAAGATCGGCCAAAGCTTCGTGGCGTTATTTTGGCTTCCAACAAATCAACTTTCTTTGCAGGAGCTGATTTAAAAGGTGTCATGCGATCAAGCTCGGCTGATGGCCCTCGGGTATTTATTGAAATTGAACGCATAAAGAAAAATTTCAGGACAATTGAGACACTTGGTATTCCAGTTGTCAGTTGTTTGAATGGCAGTGCACTAGGTGGTGGCTGGGAAGTCGCATTGGTCGGGCATCACAGAATCGCAACCCGAAATCCTAAAACACAGTTTGGTTTGCCGGAAGTTACCTTGGGCCTGATTCCTGGCGGTGGCGGTATCACCAAAATGACGCGCATATTAGGACTGCTTGCGGCCCAGCCTTATATTTTAGAAAGCAAGTTGTTTGGTCCTGAGCAAGCGTTGAAGCTCGGCTTGGTGCATGAATTGGTAGACACAGACTCAGACCTTCGCAAAACTGCCTTGACCTTTATTGCTGCGTCCCACAACAAGCCCGAACTCTGTCAACACATTTGGGACAGCAAGGACTACAGAATGGTTGGCGGCACGCCACATAGCCCCAAAATGGCAGGTATGTTGACTGTGGCGCCCGCTGCATTAAAACAAAAAACACGCGGTTTATATCCTGCACCCGAGGCTGCTTTGGCGGCGATGGTGGAAGGGGCCATGGTCGATTTTGATACAGCTATGCGCATTGAAAGTCGCTACCTTGCGGGCCTTATGTCCAGTGGCATTGCGCGCAACATGATCAATACCGTCTTCTTCAATATGAACAATATCAAGAGCGGTCTAAGTCGACCTGCGGGCTTACCTCGCTATCGACCGCAAAAGGTAGGCGTTTTGGGTGCGGGAATGATGGGTTCCGGCATTGCATACAGTCAAGCCAGTCGTGGCATTGCATCCGTACTGAAAGATGTGACGCTTGAAAAAGCTGAAAACGGTAAGGCATACAGTGCCTTACTCTCGCAAAAATCAGTGGAAAAAGGCAGCATCACTGAAGAGCAAAAAGCAACTTTGTTGAACTTGATTCAGGCCACTGACAAGACGCAAGACTTGCAAGGATGTGATCTCATCATTGAAGCTGTCTTTGAGCAGCGGGAACTCAAAGCCGCGGTGACAAAAGAATCGCAAAGCATGCTGGCTGAGGGCGGTTTTTTTGCGAGCAACACCTCTACCTTACCCATCAGTGGATTAGCGTTGTCAAGTAACAAGCCAGAGAAATTTGTTGGCATTCATTTCTTCAGCCCGGTTGACAAAATGAAGTTGGTTGAAATTATTCGGGGCGAGAAAACCGACGATGAAACCATCGCTCGTGCTTACGACTATGTTCTGGCCTTGGGCAAGCTGCCCATTGTTGTGAATGACTCACGAGGTTTTTACACCAGTCGTACTTTTGCTACTTTTGTAATGGAAGGCGCGTCCATGTTGCAAGAGGGTATTCCTGCACCAATGATCGAAAACTTGGCTATGCAAGTGGGTATGCCGGTCGGGCCTTTGGCCGTGCTTGACGAAACTTCGCTGATTTTGTCGGTTCATGTTTTAGA
>CAMBXY010000189.1 GCA_945871945.1 Bordetella parapertussis | reverse complement strand
TGACCCACCGCAGAGGTGGCTTTTTGCAAAGGCGAGGTGGCAAAAATGTCGCCAAAGTCGGCGCGACTGCGCTTGAAGCCCACGGTACTCGCGTTGGCAATATTGTTTGATGTCACGCCCAACTGAGCAGTGGCTGCATTCAAACCGGTGAGTGAGGTAAAAAAGGACATGGTTCAGATACTCCGTTGTATTTTTTGCGTGTGTGTCAGTAAGCGATTTGTTTGACGTCAGCCAAGCTGACACTCTTGCCGCCGTCAACCTCAAGCAGCCAGGTGTTGTCGCCAGTGCCGGCGTTGCTGACGCTGCGCACGGTGGCAAACATATTGACCACCGGTTGCAAGGCCTTGCCTTGCGAGCTGGCCAAAACTTGCATGGTGTAAGTGCCGTCGGGCATGGCAGCCCCGCTGTCGCTCATGCCGTCCCATGCCAGTTTCATGGAACCAGGCGCTTGCGCTGGGTAAATCAGTTTGCGAACAGTCTGACCTTTGCTGTCCAAAATTTGCATTTGTACGCCGTCTGCGCCGCTGGGCAAATCCACGCTGGCTTGCACCGGTTGGCCGCCCAAAAGTGTGGCGGGGGCATTGGGCACAGCAACTTTGCGACCAATCATGGAGGCGCCAGCAAGCATCTTGTCGCCTTGCATGCTTTGCACCATGTTTTCCATGCTGGCTTTCATGGCAGTCGTGGCTTCCAACTGCGAGAACTGCGCCAACTGAGCCACGAAGGCCTCGTTTTTAACGGGGTCCAAAGGGTTTTGGTTTTTCAATTGGGTGGTGAACAAGGTGAGAAATGCGCCCTGATCCATACTGCCCGAAGCGCTGCCGGTGCCCTTGGCTTTGTTTTTAGCAATGTAGTCTTCATAGCTGATGATGCCGCTGGGCAAAGGCGCTTTGGTGGTTGCTGGGGTGGTCATATCAGGCTTTCAGAGAATCAAGATTTGGTGATGTCAAGCGTGCGCATCATCAGTTGCTTGGCGGTGTTAACCACCTCGACGTTGTTTTGGTAGGAGCGCGAAGCCGCCATCATTTCGATCATTTCCTGCATCTCGTTGACGTTGGACAAAAACACAAAACCGTTGGCGTCGGCCGAGGGGTTACCAGGGTCGTACAAACTGCGAATCGGTGTGGGGTCGTCCACCACTTGGTCGACTTTCACGCCGCCTTTGTAGGGAAATCCACCGTTGGTCATCTCGTCTTTGAGCAAGGCTTTGAATACCGTGCGTTTGCCGCGAAAAGCCTCTGCCTCGGTGCCAGAGACCGTGGAGGAGTTGGCCAAGTTCGAGGCGGTGGTGTTCATGCGCACGGTTTGTGCGTTCAAGGCGGTGGCGGCGATGCCGAAAACTGAATCTAGGGTTCTCATGGCTTATCACTCCCCTCGAATGGCTTTGCGAAGACCGCTGATGCGGTTTTCTAAAAAGCTCAACGTTGTTTGGTAGTCGGCAGCAGCCTTACCGAAATTGGCCTGCTCGACGCTGATCTCGACGGTGTTGCCGTCAAAAGAGCTGTTAAATGGCACGCGGTAACGCATGCCGTTGTCGGGCTGCTCTTGCAAACCCGCGTAATGCTTTTCATGTGTCGCGTTGATGTATTCGCGCTTGGTTTCTTTGAGCATGGCTTTGAAGTCCAGCTCTTCGGCTTTGTAATTGGGCGTGTCCGAGTTGGCAATATTGCGCGCCAACACTTCCATGCGCTGGCTGCGAACACCCAAGGCACGTTCGTGGATGCCAAATGCGTTGTTCAATAAATCCATCATCCCCTCCTTGGCCTTGTTCAGTTCGCCGCTTTCACGGCGCTTGGGTTAAAACATAAAAACTCAGATTTATCATGCAAGTTATGTGCCACGCCAAGCTGAATACTTATCACCTCTCTTCTTGCTTGCCCAGCGGCAAAGCCTGTCCAAGCGGTCGACACTGCGGCAAAGGTTTGCCGCTTCACCGCAAATACTCCTGATTCAAATAAGCACCCACTCTGAGCGCTTGGGCGCGCTGATGGTGGGTGGCCACTTGCACGGGCGAGCTGCTGTTGGTGAGGGTTTGCGCCAGTTTTTGCGCTTGCGCTTTGGCGGTTTCATACAACCCAAGCCGCTCGTTGGCATGCTGGTGCAGGCCTTGGACAATCGAGTTACGCGTAATAAAAGTGCTGGGGTCGCGGTTGACATACAGTTTTTTTGCTTGGGTGCCGGCAATATTCAAATCGACGTTGGGCGCCTTCTCGCGCCTGGCCGCTGGCGTGAGCACCGTCAGGTACAAATCATCTAAATTGGTGGGCCCCATGGTTTTTAAGCCGTTGTGGTCGAAGTATTTCTCCACCAAATCGAGCTGCTGCAACACGCTGTGGCCCAAAATCGCCTTGGGGTTGTTGGCAAAACCCGCTACCGCTGCACCGCGGTCGCGGCCATCACAGAACTGAATAATGCCGTGGCATCGGCTGTTGCTGGCCTTGGGGTTCATGCCATCGCTCTCCATCAGGGTCAAGCGGGCAAAGTCGTCGGGCGCAAACTGGTAGTGCCTCGCCATGCCTAATATCTTTTGGTAAACCTGCTGCTTTTCCTCGGCCGGTATATAGCCCTTCTCCACCGCACGGTCCAAGGTTTTTTGCAAAACTGGGTTTTGACCCGCCAGCATGGGCAGGTTGGGCGTAGTTTGCAAACGCTTGGTTTGCAAGGCTTGCTGGGTGGGTATATTGGCTGCGGCTTGCTGGGCAAGGCTGAGCACACTCAAATTCAGTCGTTGGCCTGGATAAATACGGTCGGGGTTGGCAATGCCGTTGGCTTGGGCCAAATCTTGGGACAAACGCAGAGCTTCGGTGTTGGACACCGGTAGTCCCTGCTGCGCCAAGTGATCTTTCACGATATTGCTCAAGGTGTCGCCTGCTTGCACCGCCACGCTGGGCACCTGCGGATTCAAAATGGTCGATGAATTGACACCCGACCTTTGCTGCAGTTGGGACAAGGTTTGCGCAAAACCCACCCGCCCGGGCAAGGCCAAGCTGGTATTTCGCGCAGAATTATTCGCGTCATTTAGATTGACAAACGTTGTTTTAACGAGTGCTTTGGGATCAACATTGAAGTTCATTTTGCGTTCGACTCTGGGTTGAAACTCGGTTGGCATCAAATTTGCATCGGGTGTAGGCATGACGCTAAAACGTCAAAACTTTCACACCCTTGGAGAC
>CAMBXY010000188.1 GCA_945871945.1 Bordetella parapertussis | reverse complement strand
TCGAGCACAGGACGGGCTTGGTTGGCGTTGGCATGGTTGACGATAGCGACGAGCACATAGCGCTGGCCAAGCGGGCCATCGACATAACCGGCAATGCCCATCACATCGCGCAAACTGCCAGTTTTCAAATGTGCCGAGGCGCTGCTTTTGCTGCGCTTCAGGGTGCCATCAACGCCGGTGAGCGGCAGGGACGCCATCAACTCGGGCATAAAGGGTTGCAGCCACACCCATTGCAACAAGTCCGCCATGGCGCGTGGCGAAATGCGCGCCTCGCGGCTTAGGCCCGAGCCCTTGTCCAGCAGGGGTGGTTCTTGGCCCAACCGCTCGCGCCACCATGCATCGACCACAGCTTTGCTGTTGGCCGCGTTGCCCAAACCGCGCTGTTGCAAGCCCAAGGTTAAAAACAGTTGCTCGGCCATCACGTTGTTGCTGAACTTGTTGATGTCGCGCACCACCTCGGCCAAGCTGGGCGACTCATGCAACCACAGTGGTTTGAGGTTGGCCGGCATATTGCCGTCACGCACCCCGCCACTGAGTTGCCCGCCCAGTTGCAGCCACATGCCGTGAATCGCGCGCGCCGCAAACTGCGGCGGATCGGCATAGGCCACCGGCCAGACCTTGTCGGCACAAGCCAGCGGATAGGTACCCGCAAAAGTGATGCGCAAAGGGTTTTGAAAATCGGCTTTCAAGCTGGCGCGGTAATCGCTGCAATCTGCGCCAGACAAAATGATGCTGGTTTGTACCTGCACACCAGCCAGTGGCGGCTCGGCATGCACACGCGCCACTTTGTTGGCCATATCGGGCACAAAGTGCAGCAAAAAAGATTTATAGCCCAACAGCAGCGCGTCAGGCGACGCGTTGTAGGGACGCAAAGGCTCGCCATCAAAGCCGCCTGGGTCTTGAGGCGGCACGTCAAACGCGCTGCGGTCAAGCACGATATCGCCCTGAATTTTCTGAATCCCCATGCCTTGCAAGCGGCGCAAGATCAGCCATATTTGCTCGACACCTATTTTCGGGTCACCTTGTCCGCGTATATAAACATTGCCTTGCAACACACTCTCGCGCACCACGCCATCCACAGCAAGTGGCGTGCGCCAGGTGTAGGCCGGCCCCAAGAGGTCAAGCGCTGCGCTGGTAGTGACCAATTTCATAAGCGATGCAGGATTGCGCTGCACATCCGCGTGATGCAACAAGCGCGGCGCTTTGGCAGCACCTGCGCCCACCGGCATCACCACCACACTCAATGCATCGCGGGGGATGGCGGCTTGGCGCAGGGCAAGGTCGACTTTGGGGGGCAGAGGCTCGGCGGCTTGCAAGCACCCGTGACCTAAGCTCAAGCCACATGCCAAGAAACCCAATATAAAAATACGCATGCCGCGATTATGAAACCCCACCAATACATCAGCACAGATAATGTCCCGATGCCTTTTTTGCTTAACTATCTGCACCAACTCCCGCCGCGCACCTTGGGCGCACTGTCTGCGGTGATCACCGTGTTGATTTGGACCGCCTTTATCGTGATTGCCCGCGCCTCCGCCCAAGGCAATCTGCTGCCTCTGGACATCGCCTGTCTGCGCATAGCAGGTGCCAGCCTGATCATGTTGCCCTGGGGCTTTGTATGGGTGCGCCGTATGCGTGTCGCCCAACCCGAGGCGGGTTCACTTTGGGGGTTTTCACCTTTGTCTTGGCGACTCACGGTGCTTTGTGGGGTGTTTGGCGGCCTGCTTTATGCGGTATTTGCTTACAGTGGTTTTTTCTTTGCGCCAGCCGCCCACGGCTCGGTGCTCATGCCCGGCACCTTGGCTTTATGGGCCAGTTTGTTGGCCATACCTTTGTTGGGTGAGCGCCTGCATGGCAAGCGTTTATTGGGTTTGGCTTGCATCACCGGTGGCGGTTTGCTGGTGGGGGGCAGCAGCTTGCTGCATGCGCTCGATGGCGGCGAGGTCTGGATAGGCGACTTGCTGTTCATGTGCGCGGCGTTTTGTTGGTCCACCTACAGCGTTTTAAGTCGCCGCTATGGTTTACAAGCCATACCCGCCATCATTGCCATCACGTGTTTTGCTTTTTTCAGTTTTGTGCCGGCCTATGCCTTGCTGTGCGCCACTGGCGTGCTGACCACCCATTTATTGACCGCGCCATGGCGCGAGGTGGTGTTTCATGCGTTATTTCAAGGTGGCGGCTCGGTGGTGATATCGGGCATCACTTTCACCCAAATGATTCGCTATTACGGGCCGGTGCGCTCGACCATGATCACCTCCTTGGTGCCCGGCCTTTCTGCGCTGGGCGCGGTGTGGTGGTTGGGTGAACCGCTGGATGAATACCTCATCTTGGGTTTGCTGCTGGTGACCGGCGGGATTTTGTTTGGCGTTCAAAAAGCAGTGCCCGCCATCCCTGCAGCACGCGCATGAAATTCTTAGGCATTGATTGCAGCACCGATCGCCTGTCTGTGGCACTCAGCCACGGCAGCCAACGCTGGCAGCACGACGGCGAGGGCGGTGCCAAAGCCTCGGCCACGCTGATCCCCGCCATCATGGCTTTGCTGACAAAGGCTCAGTTGCAACTGTCAGATTTGGAAGCGATTGCTTTTGGGCGCGGCCCCGGTGCATTTACCGGCTTGCGCACCGCCTGCGCGGTCGCCCAAGGTCTGGCCTTGGGCGCGCATTTGCCCGTGCTGCCCATAGACAGCTTGGCGCTGTTGGCACATACCGCTGGTTCGCTTTCGCCGCGGGTGTTGAGCGTGCTGGATGCGCGCATGGGTCAGGTGTATGTTGCGGCTTATGAACACAGCACTGAGGGTTGGCGCTGTTTGCTGCCCCCCAGCTTGAGCCAGCCCGAAGCCTTAGACATACCCGCTTCTTGGCGGGACCAAGGTTTTGCCTTGGCCAGCAATGCACACGCCCTTTATGCCGAAGCTTTTTTCGCTTGTTTGAGCCAAGGGGGTAGGGCGATAGATGTTTGGCCTCAGGCCACGGCTTTGCTTGATTTAGCGGAGTTGGCTTGGGCGCGCGGCGAAGCCGTGGCGCCCGCCGATGCGCTGCCGCTTTACGTGCGCGACAAGGTCGCTTTGACCAGCGCCGAGCGCGCTGCCCTCAAGCCGGTACAGACCCCCTAAACTGTGCATCCACCATGCGATTGAATCTGCCTTTTTCCTCTGCCCCCGCGTTTGCCAGCA
>CAMBXY010000187.1 GCA_945871945.1 Bordetella parapertussis | reverse complement strand
ATTGTAGGGGTTAAAGCATCAGTTTTTAGTTGCTGTACGCGACAGCTTGCGGTAGAGCGTTGCTCGGCTGATTCCCAGCGCTTTGGCAGCTTGCGCCACATTGCCGCGGGATGAATCGATGGCTTTGCGAATCATGGCCGATTGCAATTGATGAAGTGAGCCGGTGTCATTGCTAAGCGATACCAATGGCTCAAAGGCTTGATGCACACAGGCCTTGGCTTGTAAATGCAGGCCGCTCCATAAGGGCAGGTCTAGAAAATGCGCTGTGGATGCCGCATCAAAAAGCAGCGTCCAAGGCAAGGCAAAAACATCGCTGGCATGAACGCTGTTGCCTGGTCGGGGAAAGAGGTTCAACATTTCACGCGCTGCCACATTGGCGCCCAGCACTTCGCCTTCGCAGCTGAGCAAAACCAAGCCGTCGCTGTCGTCACCCATCAAGCGACCAGGCCAGTTCACACGCAACAAAAGGTCATGCGGTTGGCGCAGCAGCAAAGCGTTGCCTATGGTGCGTGCGGACAGGGCCGCCAAATGCATCAGTTCGGGACGCTCGGGTGAGTTGATGCCCGTCAGGTCGAGCATGCCTATGCAGTTACCAAGTGGACCCCAGATGGGCGCACCCGCGCAACTGTAGACAGAGGTATCGCGGAAAAAATGCTCGCCCCGGTGCAGCCACACGGGTCGGAGTTCGGTAAGTGCCGCGCTGATGGCGGTTGTACCCACCGACTGTTCAGATAAATCTACGCCCACACGGGCAATCGCATCCACACGTTTGTCATGCCGGTCTATGCGCCCACCCACATCCAACACCACGCCCTGGGCGTCGGTGAGAAGTGCAAAAAAAGAAGTGCCAGCGATGGCGCGACACAAGCGCTCTATCTCGGGTTGGGCCGCTTGGACAAAATCGCGTTGCTGCTCTAGGGTGCGGGTGATGTGCGAAGCCGACACCGCATCAAAAGCCACGCTGTAATTGGGGCGCAAACCTTGATCAAGGCAACGCCGCCAACTGTGGCCTATCCAGTCAGCTACTAAAGGACTGGTTGGTTCTCCGTTGAACAGCACGGCAAGCCTAGCTTGCTCTAGCAGGCTGAGTCTTTCTGGGGTGCTGACTGTCATATTCATAGAACGCAACTGTGGTTCATATCGCTGACAATGGCCTTACCACTGCCGCAAGTACTCAACGGTTTTCATGCCAGCCAAGGTCAGCAGCAAAGAGCCAAGCAAGTGCAAACCTGAGGTCACCAAGGCCAGCACAAAACGCGACTGCATCAACATGCCGACGACTTCTGCGCTTAGGGAAGAAAACGTGGTGAGCGCCCCCAAAAATCCTGTGATCAGCAAAAGCCGCCAAGCGGGGTCTAAATCGGGCAAGGCTTGGAACACAGCCACACACACGCCTATGAGGTAGCCGCCAATCAGGTTGGCGTAAAGCGTTCCCCAAGGCAGTGCGCCACCCACATTGAAAAACAGCCCAAGTTGCCAGCGGGCCAAGGCGCCTACACAGGCGCCTATACAGATTGCCAATACAGCGGTCATGCAAGTGTTCTATCTGTTCTGATGCCGCATTATCAATGCTGGCGTGAGGTGCAAGAAGCTTGGCAGCGAAAGCGTGGTGTAATTTTCTCTATGGAAGTTAATCAACCCGATCAGCGCTGGCAGTTTTGGATAGACCGTGGCGGCACTTTCACCGACATCGTTGCCCGCGATCCCTTGGGTCAGTTACACACCCACAAACTGCTCAGCCAAAACCCGCAGTTGTATGCGGATGCGGCGCTGCAAGGTATTCGTGAATTGCTGAGACTGCAATCCCATCAAGCGATTCCTGCAGAGCTGATCCAATCTGTGCGCATGGGCACCACTGTCGCCACCAACGCCTTGCTCGAACGCAAGGGTGAACCCACCTTGCTGGTGACCACCCGTGGTTTTAAAGACGTGCTTCGCATCGCTTACCAAAACCGGCCTCGTTTGTTTGACCGGCATATTGTCTTGCCCGAGATGCTTTACAGCGAAGTGATAGAGGCCGATGAACGCATGGGGGCACACGGTGAGTGGGTGCAAGCGCTGGACACAAAAGCGCTGCATGCCGCCATGGAGGTGGCTTACCAAAAAGGTTTGCGCAGCGTGGCGATTGTGTTTTTGCACGGTTACCGGTACAGCGAGCATGAGGCGCAAGCCGCTGCCATGGCCAAGACCATAGGCTTTAGCCAAATCAGCACTTCGCATCAAACCAGCCCCCTTATGAAAATGGTCAGCCGTGGAGACACCACGGTGGTCGATGCGTATTTGTCGCCTATTTTGCGCCGCTATGTGGATCAACTGGCTTTGCAGTTGCCCGGTGTGCCGCTGTTGTTCATGCAGTCCTCGGGCGGGTTGGTGGACGCACAAGCTTTTCAAGGCAAAGACGCCATCCTCTCGGGGCCAGCAGGTGGCATCGTTGGCATGGCACGCACGGCTGAAATTGCTTTTGCCCATGGTGATGTTTTGCGGGGCAAGGCGCAAGTCATTGGCTTTGACATGGGCGGCACGTCTACCGATGTCAGCCATTACGCGGGCGAACTCGAGCGAGAGTTTGATACGCAAGTCGCCGGTGTGCGTTTGCGTGCGCCCATGCTGCATATACACACCGTGGCCGCAGGCGGGGGCTCTCTCTTGCAGTTTGATGGCTCGCGTTTCAGGGTGGGGCCCCAAAGTGCCGGCGCAGATCCCGGTCCTGCTTGCTACAGACGCGGTGGTCCACTGACCGTGACCGACGCCAATTTGCAGTTGGGCAAGTTGCAGCCCGCCCACTTTCCTGCCGTGTTTGGGCCACGCGGCGATCAGCCCTTGGATGCCCAAGCAGTGGCGCAAGGCTTTGCTGCCCTGGCCGAACGGGTGGGCAAGACCGCCGAAGAAGTGGCCCAAGGCTTTGTGCACATCGCGGTCGAGCAAATGGCCAACGCGGTACAAAAAATATCGGTGGCCAAGGGCTATGACGTGACGGCCTATACCTTGCAGTGCTTTGGCGGCGCAGGCGGTCAGCATGCCTGTGCGGTGGCAGATGCTTTGGGCATGACAAAGATTTTGATTCACCCCATGGCCGGTGTGTTGTCGGCCTATGGCATGGGCTTGGCTTCGCAAAGTCTGATCAAAGAGCAGGCCATCGAGCAGACCTTGAATGCCGCTGTGTCGCCTGTGTTGCA
>CAMBXY010000186.1 GCA_945871945.1 Bordetella parapertussis | reverse complement strand
TCAGCCTATTTTTCATGCTGTTCGGTCTAAGCCTAGGTAGCGCCATGGCCACCGCACCGGCGCAGATCAACACAAAACCACTGAAAAAATGCATAGCGGCCGCGGCCGATTACCACGGCGTCAATCCCTATTTGCTGCGCGCCATCTTGATGGTGGAAAGCCAACTCAACCCCAAAGCCGTCAATATCAACAAAAACGGCACGCGGGACATCGGGGTGGCTCAAATTAATTCGATTCACCTGCCTGTGCTGCAAAGTCATGGCATCAAAGAAAACCATTTGATGGATGCTTGCGTCAATACCTATGTGGGGGCTTGGTTGTTACGCAAACAAATAGCGCGTTATGGCATGAACTGGTTTGGTGTGGCGGCCTACCACTCGGTCACGCCAGATAAAAATTTCCGCTACCAAGTCTTGGTCTACAACGAAATGGTGCGCAGCGGTACTATTAATAACGTTGCCATGGCGGTGCCGCCGCTTCAAAAATAATACTCAATGGGCTTGGTCCCAATTGGCCCCCACGCCCACCTCGGCCAGCAAGGGCACTTTCAAATCGGCCACCCCTGCCATGATGCGCGGCACCTCGGTTTTCAACCACGCCACCTCAGACTCGGGCACCTCGAAGACCAACTCATCATGCACTTGCATGATCATGCGCGTGCCTCGATGCTCTTGGTCCAGCACTTGCTGCACCTTGACCATGCTGAGCTTGATGAGGTCGGCCGCTGTGCCCTGCATGGGCGCATTGATGGCGGCGCGCTCGGCACCGCCTCGGCGCGGGCCATTCGGTGAATTGATTTCGGGCAAATACAAACGCCTGCCGAACACTGTTTGCACATAGCCTTGCGCCTTGGCTTGTGCGCGGGTCTCGTCCATATAGCGCTTCACACCGGCAAAGCGCTGAAAGTAACGCTCAATATAGTTTTTGGCTGCGGTGTTGTCTATGCCCAGCGCCTTGGCCAAACCAAAAGCGCTCATGCCGTAAATAAGGCCAAAGTTGATCACCTTGGCATAGCGGCGCTGCTCGCTGCTGACGGTGTCCGGCGTCAAGCCAAACACCTCGGCGGCTGTGGCCTTGTGCACATCCAAACCCTCGTGGAAGGCTTTGAGCAAAGCGGGGTCGTCGCTGATGTGGGCCATGATGCGCAACTCGATTTGGCTGTAGTCGGCACTGGCAATCACGCTGCCGGCGGGCGCCACAAAAGCCTCGCGCACTTTGCGTCCCTCGGCAGTGCGGATGGGAATGTTTTGTAAATTCGGGTCGTTGCTGGACAACCGTCCCGTCACCGCCACCGCTTGGGCGTAATGGGTGTGCACCCTGCCTGTGCCCGGGTTGGCCAACAGCGCCAGCTTATCGGTGTAAGTGCCTTTGAGCTTGCTCAAAGAGCGGTGCTCCAAAATTTTGGCCGGCAGCGGATAGTCTTCGGCCAGCTTTTCCAATACCTCTTCATCGGTGCTGCGCGCACCCGTGGCGGTTTTTTTGATGACCGGCAAACCCAGTTTGTCGAAAAAGATTTCGCCCAGTTGTTTAGGTGAGGCCAAGTTGAAGGGCTGGCCCGCAATCGCATACGCATCTTGCTCAAGCTGCATGATGCGCTGGCCCAGACTGTGGCTTTGCGCAGCCAAGGTGGGCGCGTCTATCAACACGCCATTGCGCTCGATGCGGTACAGCGCCTCGCTGCTGTCCATCTCCAACTGGTAAATAAAACCCAGCTTGTCATCAGCCTGCAAGAGGGGCCACAGCCGCTGGTGCACGGCCAGCGTGAAGTCGGCGTCTTCACAGGCGTACTGGGCGGCTTTGGCCACATCAACTTGAGAAAAAGAAATTTGGTGCACGCCTTTGCCACACAGGTCTTCGTAAGACAAACCTTGGCGGCCCAAGTGACGCTGGGCCAAGCTGGCCAAACCATGCGGCTTGTGGACTTCCAACACATAGCTTTGCAGCATGGTGTCGTGCACATAGCCTTGCACCTGAATGCCTTGGTTGGCCAACACATGGCGGTCGTACTTCACATGCTGGCCGAGTTTGTGTTTGTGGGGGTTTTCCAGCCAAGGCTTTAAGCGCGCCAGCACTTCCTGCAAAGGCAGTTGCGCGGGCGCATCGGCGGCGTTGTGACCCAAGGGAATGTAAGCCGCCTCGCCCGATTGAATGCACACGCTGATACCCACGATTTGCGCTTGCATCTCCACCAGCGAGGTGGTTTCGGTGTCCAGCGCCACCAAGTCGGCAGCCTCAATTTTTTGCAGCCAAGCGTCAAAGCTTGCCCAATCGAGCACGCTGTCGTAATGCACATCGCTGCTGACCACTGGTGGGGGTGCCTCAAACAACACACCCACCTCGACCACGCCGCTGTCAGTCCCTGAAGGAGATGCTGCTTTGGCTGAGCCGCCTGCATTCTCACGAGAGGTAACCAAGCCCTTGAAACCATATTGCTGGTAAAAATCTGTCAAGCCGGCTTCATCGGGGGCTTGCATCACAACGCCATGCAGTTCGGGAAAGCCCGCGATGTGCGCGCTTAAATCACAATCGATCTTCATGGTGACCAGTTGTTTACCGGTAGGCAACCAATCCCTGGCTAGTCGCAGGTTTTCACCAGCCACGCCCTTGATCTCATCGGCACGCGCCATCAGCGCATCCAGTGAGCCATATTCGGTCAACCATTTGGCGGCGGTTTTGGGTCCCACTTTGGCGACCCCTGGCACGTTGTCCACCGTGTCACCCACCAAGGTTTGGTAGTCAATCATCAAACTTGGCGGCACACCAAACTCTTCGGTCACGCCGGCCACATCCCGTTTTTTACCGTTCATGGTGTCGATGATGGTGATGCGCTCATTCACCAACTGGCTCAAATCTTTGTCACCACTGGAGACCACCACCTGCATGCCTTGCTCGGAGGCGGCATGCGCCAAGGTGGCAATCACATCATCGGCCTCGACACCGGGCACATCCAACAGTGGCCAGCCCATGAGGCGCACCAAGCGGTGAATCGGCTCGATTTGGCTGCGCAAATCGTCGGGCATGGGCGAGCGTGTGGCCTTGTACTGCGGATAAATCGCATCACGAAAAGTCGGGCCTTTGGCGTCAAACACGCACACCGCATGAACGCTGGGGTATTCGCGGCGCAGACTTTGCAGCATATTGACCATGCCGCGTATCGCGCCGGTGGCTTGGCTGCTGGG
>CAMBXY010000185.1 GCA_945871945.1 Bordetella parapertussis | reverse complement strand
GCCGCGCTGCGCACTGCCTTGTGGCGCTACCCCTTGCAAAGTTTTGGCGTGATTGCGCGCATCCATTGGCAAGCGCTGGGGCTGTGGCTCAAACGTGTGCCGTTTGTGCGCAAGCCCCCGCCTCCCGAACAGTTTGCCACCCGTGGTGGTCTGTGAATTTTTTGTCTCAACGCCTATCAGCTTAACCATGCCCAGCCTGCACTCCACCAACCACAGCGCCCCCATCATTTCAAGTCCCGCCGCACCCATGGCGGCACAACGCGCTTTGCGCATGCTCGAATCTTTGACGGTGGGTGGACTGAGTGTCGATCTGCCCGATGGACGACAACAGACTTTTGGTACCGCCCAAAGCGGGCCACAAGCCAGCATCCGTATCCACGACTGGCAAGTGTTTGCGTTGACCATGCGCTCGGGCGACATTGGTTTTGCCCAGAGCTTCATTGACAAGCAATGGGACACACCCGACTTGACCAGCTTGCTGCAACTGCTGGTGGCGAATCGACGCGTGATGGACGATTTGATTTTTGGTACGTGGTGGGGACGCTTGGCTTACCAAGTTCGCCACTGGATGCGGCGTAACACCAAAAAGAACAGCAGCAAAAATATCCACGCCCATTACGATTTGGGCAACGGCTTTTACAGCCTGTGGCTAGACCCCAGCATGTCTTATTCCTCGGCATGGTTTGATAACGACTACAACCAACCCCTTATCGCAGCACAACATGCCAAAGTACGTCGCGCCCTGCGCATGGCGGGGGTGCTTGCGGGTCAGTCCCAGCGTGTGCTTGAGATTGGCTGCGGCTGGGGCGGCTTGGCCGAAATTGCTGCCAAAGAATGCGGCGCCAAAGTCACAGGCATCACCCTGAGTCCCGCACAACTGGCCTATGCCAGCGAGCGCCTCGGCGCGCAATCGCTGCACGCAGATTTGCGTTTGCAAGATTACCGCGATACCAACGACGGCCCCTACGATGCCATTTGCTCCATCGAGATGATCGAAGCCGTGGGCCGAGCTTATTGGCCCACTTATTTCCAAACCATTGCGCGCTTGCTCAAACCCGGCGGTCAGGCTTGCATACAAAGCATCGTCATCGCCGACGACTTGTTTGAGCGCTATGCCTTGGGCACCGACTTCATTCAGCAGTACATCTTCCCCGGTGGCTTCTTGCCAAGCACCAGCCAGTTCAAAGCACAAGCGCAAGCCGCAGGCTTGCAAGTGGTCGACAGTTTTGCCTTCGGTCAAGACTATGCAGAAACCTTGAAGCGTTGGCGCGAAACCTATATACAGAGCTTGCCGCAGATGGGCGACTTGGGCTTCGATCAACGCTTTGAGCGCACCTGGGTGTTTTATTTAGCCTATTGCGAGGCCGCCTTTTTGGAACGCAACACCGATGTGGTTCAGTTCACTTTGCGCAAACCCGCATGAGCGACAAGCCAAGCGGGCATGTGACTGCCATGGCGTTGGCTCGCTTGGGCCTACCCGCTTTGCCCTTGGCCTTTGTGGCTTTGCCCTTGTATGTGTTGTGGCCGCATCACTTTGCCACCCAGTTTGGGGTCTCGCTTTCTTTGATCGGTGGCTTGTTGCTGTTGGCACGCGCCTTAGATGCCTTGATAGACCCCAGTCTGGGTCACTGGCTAGACAGTTGTTATGCGCACAGCCCGGCTCGCGTGCTGCGCCGCTGCTACATGGCCGCGCTACTTTTGGGTTTGTCTTTTATCGGCTTGTTTTTCCCGCAATGGTTGCTTGGGCGCGATGTGGCGCAAGCCGATTTGCTGCTGTTGGTGGGCGCTTTGCTGCTGGTTTGTTATCTGAGCTACAGCGTGCTCACAATTGCCCTGCAAGCTTGGGGCGCTCGATTGGGCGGTGACGCTGTGGCACGCAGTCGATTGGTGGGTTGGCGAGAGGGCTTGGGCTTGGCAGGCGTGGTCTTGGCCTCTGTGGTGTCGGGCTTTGCCGGTATACCGGCGTTGGTGGCACTGTTCATTGGCGTGCTGGTCTTGGGCATGCTGTCATGGTCTGGCGCGATACAACCGGCGCCCAGCCCAAACACAAATCAAGTCGGTTGGTGGTCTTCGCTTTTACATCCTTTGAAAGACACAGCGTTTCGCGGCTTGCTTGGGGTGTTTATGGTCAATGGCATCGCGTCGGCCATTCCTGCCACGCTGCTGGTGTTTTTTGTACAAGACCGCTTGCAGCTTGACGCGCAAATGCAGGCGCAGTTCTTGGGTGTTTATTTTGTGGCTGCGGCGCTGTCCATGCCGCTTTGGCTGCGCGTGATTGAACGCTTTGGCTTGCTCAGCGCTTGGGCCGCCGGCATGGCCATGGCGGTGATGGTGTTTATCTGGGCCTTCGCCTTGGGCGCGGGAGATGTGTGGGGATACACCGCTATTTGCGCACTGTCGGGTCTGGCTTTGGGTGCAGACTTGATCGCGCCAGGCGCTTTGCTCAATGGTGTTTTGCAAAGCCGTGGCCCGCAAGACAGCCATGCAGGCGCCTATTTTGGCTGGTGGCAAGTAGCTACCAAGCTCAATTTGGCGCTGGCCGCTGGCATCGCTTTGCCTTTGCTAGAGTGGCTGGGCTACACCCCAGGCGCGCAAGACCCCAGCGCCTTGGCAGCACTCAGCGGGTCTTATGCCTTGCTGCCCTGTGCTTTGAAATTGGTGGCGCTGTGGCTTTTGCTCAGTGCCGCGCGTGTAAAACTGATGAACAAGGAGACTGTATGAATCGACGTTTATGGTTGTCTGCGGCCACAGCCACCGCTTTGGGTGCGAGTGGCTGTGCGGGCCCCTCTTTGAATGACTATGCCCAAGCCCAGCCGGTGCTTGATCTGAAAACATATTTCAATGGCGTGATTGACGCCTGGGGTGTTTTCACCGACCGCTCGGGGCGCGTGGTCAAGCGCTTTACCGTGGTGATGAACTGCAGCTGGAATGGCGAGCAAGGCGTACTCGACGAAGACTTTGTGTATGCCGATGGCAGCACCCAAAAACGCATCTGGAAATTGCAGCACTTGGGTGACGGCAATTACAGCGGCTCGGCCGATGATGTGGTGGGACTCGCCAAGGGCGCCAGCCGTGGCAATGCGTTTCGCTGGGGCTACACCTTGGCGCTGCCGGTCGATGGCCGCGTGTGGGAGGTGCAGTTTGACGACTGGATGTACCTCATGAACGACCGCGTTATGCT
>CAMBXY010000184.1 GCA_945871945.1 Bordetella parapertussis | reverse complement strand
TGGCTGCAGCCCACAGGCGTAAACCTTGACTCGCCGGCGAGTGGGCGTTTGCAGTGGTTGCAGAGTTTGCGTACCAAGCGTTGCGCACAAATCAAGGCCACGCTGCTGGCGATATTGAAGTCTGCCAAGCCCAGATGATGTAAGCGGTTGAGGCTTGAGGGCGCGTCATTGGTGTGCAGCGTGGACAAAACCAAATGCCCGGTTTGCGCCGCCTTGACCGCCACATCAGCGGTGTCGTTGTCGCGGATTTCACCCACCATGATGATGTCGGGGTCTTGGCGCAGCAAAGCGCGAAGTGTTTGCGCAAAACCCAGGCCCGCTTTGTCGTTCACATTGACTTGGTTGATACCCGCCAACACAATTTCACACGGGTCTTCAACCGTAGAAATATTGATGCCTGAGGCATTTAAATAGTGCAGACAGCTGTAAAGCGTCATGGTTTTGCCAGAACCCGTGGGCCCGGTGATCAGCACCAAGCCATTGGGGCGCTGCAAGGCGTCTAGCAAGCTGCTCAGCTGCTGCGGCTCATACCCCAAGTCTTGCAAATTGAGCTGCTGAGAAGAAAAGTTTTGAATCCGCAAAACCAACTTCTCGCCATGCAAGGTGGGCAGGCAACTCACCCGCATGTCAATCGGCTTGGCGTGCAGAGTTAAGCGCAAACGCCCATCTTGCGGCAAGCGCTTTTCCGAAATATCCATGCGCGACAAAACTTTGATGCGCGAGATGATGCGGTCTTTCAAGTGCGCGCTGGGCGAGGTACGCTCTTGCAGCAGTCCGTCTATGCGCACCCGCACCCGCAGCACTTGCTCGAACGGCTCGAGATGGATATCGGAGGCATCATCTGCCAATGCGGCGGCAAAAAAGTGCTCTAGCCAGACCACCGCTTGCTGGTCTTGGTCGGTGGGCGAAGGGGGCGTGTACAGTGAAACCATAAGGGTTCAATGTAAGAAACCCCCGCTGCCAAGCAGGTCACTGGCAGGTTCAAAAAAATGCAGTGCAGCTAAAGCGTTAGGTTAGTTCTGGCGGTCTAGTAATTGCTCGGCAATCTCAGCCAAGGCGGTTTTGTAATCGCTGGCAGGCATTGCCTCTAAGGCATGTAGGGCCAACTGCGCTTCGACTGAAGCGGCCTGCCGTGTGGCTTGCATGGCGCCGGTAGAGCGAACTATGTCGGCAATATCGGCCAAAGCGCCTATGTCGCCTTGTTCGATGGCGTTTTTAATCAACAGGCATTGGCTGGGTGTACCGCGTTGCATGGCAAAAATCAGCGGAAGGGTGGATTTGCCCTCACGCAAATCGTCACCGAGGTTTTTGCCCATGGTGCTGGCGTCGCCGTCGTAGTCCAGCACATCGTCTATGACTTGAAAAGCCGTGCCCAGCGCTTGCCCATAGGCGGCGCAGGCGGCTTCTGTTTGGGGCGAAGACTTTGCCAACACCGCGGGCAAGCGGGTACTGGCCTCAAACAATTTGGCGGTTTTGCTGCGAATCACCTTTAAGTAGCCTTGCTGATCGAGGGACGCGTCATGCATGTTCATAAGTTGCATCACCTCGCCTTCGGCAATCACATTGGTGGCGTCAGCCACGATGTCCAAAATGCGCATTTCGCCGCACTCGACCATCATTTGAAAAGCGCGGGAATACAAAAAATCTCCCACCAACACGCTGGCGGGGTTGCCAAACAAGGCGTTGGCTGTGGCTTTGCCGCGGCGCATGCCCGAGTCATCCACCACATCGTCGTGCAACAGGGTGGCGGTGTGAATGAACTCCACCACGGCTGCCAATTTGAAATGGTCGTCTCCCTTGTAGCCCAAAGCGCCGGACATCAACAGCAGCAAAACGGGGCGCAAACGCTTGCCGCCCGAGGTGATGATGTGTTGCGCGACTTGCCCCACCAGCGGCACGCTGGAGCTCAGCCTGTCACTGATCAACCGATCCACCGCCGCCATGTCTGGGGCTATCAGGCCGGAAAAAGCCGAGGCAGAGGGGTTGTTAGGGCTGGACAAGGTGGTCTACATATGGTTTTAGGACTTAATTATAGGGAGCCAAAGGCTGGTTCGAGTATAAAAAGAGTGACAAAACCCTTGTGCGTGCTAAAATCTCTGGCTCCGCTCAAATTGGTTGGCGGTTAAGAGTCTTTTCTTTCAGAGGTTCGTATGTACGCAGTCATAAAAACTGGTGGCAAGCAATATCGCGTGTCAACTGGCGAAAAAATTAAAGTAGAACTGATCGCTTCGGATGTTGGCCAAGAAATTGTGATCGACCAAGTTTTGGCCGTCGGCAACGGCGCTGAAATCAAAGTTGGCACACCCTTGGTGTCCGGTGCATCTGTCAAAGCCATGGTGGTCGCACACGGCAAGCACGACAAGGTTCGCATTTTCAAAATGCGTCGCCGTAAGCACTATCAAAAACGTCAAGGGCATCGCCAGCAATTCACCGAATTGCAAATTGCCTCTATCCAAGCCTAAGGAGTCACACAAACATGGCACAGAAAAAAGGCGGCGGCTCAACCCGTAACGGCCGCGATTCCAACCCCAAAATGCTCGGCGTCAAAGCCTTTGGTGGCGAGCACATCACCGCAGGCGCCATCATTGTTCGCCAGCGCGGTACCAAGTTCCACCCCGGTACCAATGTCGGCATCGGCAAAGACCACACCTTGTTTGCGCTTGTAGAAGGCCATGTGTCTTTCTCGTTCAAAGGCGCTTTGAACAAACAAATGGTGAACATCACCCCCGCTTGACGCTCGGCACTTTGACTGACGTCAGCTTCAAAGCCCCGCTCGTCGGGGCTTTGTTCTTTAAGATACCCCTATGAAATTCGTTGACGAAGCCTTTATCGATATCATCGCCGGCGACGGCGGGAATGGTTGCGTATCTTTTCGTCACGAAAAATACAAAGAATTTGGCGGCCCCAATGGCGGCGACGGGGGGCGCGGCGGCCATGTGTACGCCGTAGCAGACGCCAGCTTAAACACCTTGGTCGATTTCCGTTTTTCCCGTCGCCATGAAGCGCGCCGCGGTGAGCACGGCATGGGCTCGGACATGTTTGGCGCGGCAGGCGACGACATCACACTCAAAATGCCGGTAGGCACTTTGCTGATAGACGCCGAAACCAACGACGTGCTGTACGAGTTGTTGACGCCTGGTGAAGTCATCATGATCGCCAAAGGCGGTGACGGCGGCTTTGGCA
>CAMBXY010000183.1 GCA_945871945.1 Bordetella parapertussis | reverse complement strand
CGGATGAGCATTCGTTTAGGAACGACGTCTGTGTATTTGATTTTGTGCAAAGAAAACAAGATGGGGCCGTGCGCTGTTCGGGTATCGACTTCAATCATGAAGTTACCCAATTTTGCATTGGCTTGCTCGCTGAGTTCCTTGATTTCACTGGACTTGATGCTGGAGCTGACAGGAAAGGCCTGAGCACCAAAAATAATCTCATTGGTTTTAACGTTCACACGCGCCCAAAAAGGGTAATCAAAACCCGAAGGCACAAAAACATCGTTATGTTTATCAATGCGTGCCTCGGCTCTGGATTTATTAAATACCGCACAAATGGCTTCGGTGTTCACTTCATGTGAACGCAAAACATTGGGTTCAGAATCCGCGATCAAGGCGCGTGTCTCTTCAATGTTCTCAATGATGTAGCTGGCCAGTTTGGGTATTTGCTTTTTGAGAAACCTTTGGGTTTTCAAAATTTCCCGCAAACAGTTGTAAATGTCTTCAAACTGATTCGGCGTGACTTGTAAAGCTGAGGGTGCGGTTTGCGAAATGGTGTCGCGGTAATATTTTTCCGGCTTGAGAACCACAAAATCGCCATGGAATTTCATGTTCTCATAAATTTTTTCTAAGGTGATGCCAAAGAAAAAATGCTTGATGCTTTTTTGCTCACCCACTGCTTTGTAAAACGTTTCGACAGCAGTCTCTACCGACTCTTGAAAAGAAGAAAGATCGTAGCAATCACTTCGCGGATGATGGATTTTGGATAGCAAAACACGGTTCTCGAAACAGGAAACACCATAAGAATCGGACTCGGGGGCTTGAAGTTAAGCGAATAAGTGCTTAAAAACAATAGAAATCTATCATTTCATCGAATAAATGATGTTTTTGTCATTTATTGTCAGCCAAACCATACACTTACGTTTTAATAGTCATCCCGCCGCCCTGAGACCTTAACAAACAAATTCGGTCAGTAGCTCACCTGACAATTTGCCTTCAATGATCAGGCCGTGTTGGTTGGCAACCCTGTGTCCGTTGACCCATACGCCCTGAACCCCAAGAGCAGCCGTATTCAAACGTGACGCGCCACCTGGCAGATCAAACACACGGTGTTTGGGGCCGCGCCCTATGGCCTGAGGGTCAAACAGCAGCATGTCGGCAGCGTATCCCACGCTTAGCTGTCCGCGCTGTTTCAGACCCAAAATTTTCGCGGGTTGGGCTGTCAGTTTATGCACAGCCTGTGTCATTGACATCAACCCCAAATCTCTGGCCCAGTGGCCCAACAAATGCAAGCCAAAGCCTGCGTCGTTGAAGAAGGTGAGGTGTGCGCCAGCGTCACTGAGTGACACCAAGCTATGGGGATCATTCAGCAAGCGACCCACCGCATCGGTATCGCTGTTCAACAACTGCGCGGTAAAGACGGTTTGCAGGTCTTCTTTGAGGGCCAGATCAAGCGCGACATCCAAGGGGTCTTGATGCAATGCGTGGGCCAATTCAGCCACGCTTTTTTGCTCATAAGCTTGGTGCTCGGCCAGCGTGGTTTGCACCACATGCACCTTGTCCCATTCGTTGTTGAACAAGCGGAAAGTGGCCGTTTGGGCTAATTCGTCTTTAACCGATTGGCGAAATGAGGTATCAGCCAAACACGCTTTCAGTGCCGCGTGTGACAAACCCATGGCAGGTCGCCAACTGACCAAGCCCTCCACGGGGTAAGCCGATGCAAACGTGAAGTCCATGGTGAGAGGACAGCAGGACACTTGCGCAATCAAGGGTATGCCTTGCGCGTTGGCTTGGGCGATGGCGGCCATGTCATTGAACACCGCTTGGGGGTTGGTGCTGTTGTGCAACAAGGCCGCCACCATCACCGGCCTGCCACTTTTTTGCGAGAGCGATTGCAAGAAAGACATGGGCATTTGACCGCCCTTGGTGACCATGTAGACGCCACGCCCAAAGCTGGCCATGGCCATGGTGAGTTGCAGCATTTCTTCGTCGCTGGCCAAACGCGAGGGCATGGGCAAACCACCATCCCCGTTGTGCGCGGGGCTGGTGCTGCTGGCAAAGCCCACAGCGCCCGCCGCCATGGCTTCTCGCACTAAAGCAGCCATAGCGTCGATTTCTTTTGGCGTGGCCTGGCGCTTGTTGGCTTGCTCGCCCATCACCCAAGTGCGAACCGAGGAATGGCCCACGTAAGCGGCAATATTGATGGCGCAGCGTTTTTGCTTGAGCATGGCCATGTACTCAGGGAATGTTTCAAAGTGCCAATCAATCCCGGCTCGCAGCACATCGAGGGACATGCCTTCGACCTGGGTGAGGTTGCGCATGGTCAACTCACGGTCTTGCGCACGACAAGGTGCAATCGTGAAACCGCAATTACCAATGACGGCAGTGGTCACCCCCATGGCGGGCGAGGGACGCACATAAGAGTCCCAGGTAATTTGTGCATCGAAATGGGTGTGCGAGTCGATGATGCCTGGCATCAAAGCCAAGCCCTTGGCATCTATGGTTTCCGTGGCCTGGGCTTGTATGAGGTTTTCTACCGCCACGATGCGGCCCTGATGTACCGCCACGTCTTTAATTTGGGGCTCACTCAAACTGCCATCAAAGACCAAAGCGTGGCGAATCAGCAAGTCAACAGGGTGGGATAGGTTTACAGGCGGCATTCAAATCTCATAATGAAAAATTTTCAATCTACATTATGAAAGCAATTCTGAGTGGTTTACTTCACGGTGCATTCAGGTGTATGACGCATTTTGAATTTATGTCATACTAAGCGTCATACAAATTCAGCATCGCGTATGACAAGGAGGCATCATGCTGTCTGTTCGACTTCCCGAAGCCATAGAGCGTGACTTGAACCAGTATTGCGCGGTTCGTAAACTGAGCAAATCGCATGTGGTTCAAGAAGCCTTGGCCGAATACCTTGTGGCGGCGAAAACGCATTCAAATGGCAAAGCAGCGCCAGAGCCGGATTTGTCGTTTTTGGCTGCTGATGATCCTATCCGTCAGTTCATTGGCATCGCTAAAGATGGCATGAGCACAGATGAACTGATGCGCATGACCCGAGGTGATGATTGGAACCAACCGTGATTTTGGTGGATACCAATGTATTTGTGGATGTCATCCACAGAGATCCGATTTGGCTAGACTGGTCGCTAAAGGAACTAAGCAAGGCCAAAAAACAGCCGCTCCTGACCAATTTCGTGGTCTAT
>CAMBXY010000182.1 GCA_945871945.1 Bordetella parapertussis | reverse complement strand
AGGCCATAGATGCTTTCATCGAAGCCGTGCAACGCGACCCAGATACCTCCGAGTTGCATTTTGCTTTGGGCAATTTATTTCGCCGCCGTGGTGAATACGAACGCGCGGTGCGGGTGCACCAACATTTGCTCTCGCGGGGCGACATCAGCCAGTCTGACCGGCAACGTGCGCAGTACGACTTGGCCATGGACTATGTGAAAGCCGGTATTTTGGACCGCGCTGAAATCGCGCTGCGCGCCTTGCAAGACACGCCCTTGTCTGCCCAAGCTTTGCTGGCGCTGTTGAGCATTTACGAGCGTGCACGCGACTGGCGTCAAGCCGCCGAGGTGTCACGCCAACTTGATAAAGAAGGACAAGGACAGTTCGATAGCCGTCGCGCCCATTACCTGTGTGAACTGGCCGCGCAAAGCAAGGACAATGATGAAACACATGTCTTGTTGCAAGAGGCCGTGGCCAGTGCGCCCCAATTGGCCAGACCGCATATCGCCATGGCGCATTGGTTGCAAGCAAAGGGACAAAGCTTGCAAGCCTGCGAGCAGTTGCAGCAACTCGCCTTGGACATCCCCTCTGCCCTGCCCTTGTTCGCGGTCGATCTTGCCCAACTCGCGCCGCTGGCGCAGCGCGAAGCCGCCGTGTTGGCGCTCTTAGAAGCTGGCTATGAAAAGCTGCAAAGCTTGGATGTTCTCGATGCGCTGGTGAGCTTGGAGTTGCATATGGGCAGCCCGCGTGCACGCGAGCATTACGCCGCGCATTTGCACAATCACCCCTCGCTGATTGCAGCCAGTCAGTGGCTTGAAGGTGCCGGCCTTGGCGACCAACAAGCGCAGGTGCAGCGCGCGCTGGCGCATGCCGTCAAACCCTTGCGCCGCTACCGGTGCGCGGCCTGTGGTTTTGAAGCCCTGAAACATTTTTGGCATTGCCCGGGTTGCCAAGCCTGGGACAGCTACCCTGCCCGTCGTATTGAAGAACTTTGATGACACTTTGCTCCTCTGATCAACTCCAACGCACCCAAGTGCTTGTCGTGGGCGACGTCATGCTGGACCGCTATTGGTATGGTCCGGTGGACCGCATCAGCCCCGAAGCCCCGGTGCCTGTGGTGCGGGTGACCCGCGAAGAAGAGCGGCTGGGCGGCTGCGGCAATGTTGCTTTCAATGTGGTGAGCTTGGGCGCGCAAGCCTCTTTGCTGAGTGTGGTGGGAGACGACGACAACGGCCAACGCGTGCGCCAACTTCTTGACGCCAGCGGCATACAAACCCATTTGGGCAGTGACCCGCAGTTACAAACCACGGTCAAGTTGCGCATCATTGGGCGCCAGCAGCAGTTGCTGCGCGCCGATTTTGAAAGCGAGCCGCGCTCTGAAGTTTTGGCCTCGCAAACCCGTCAATTTCACACCTTGTTGCCACAGCACCAAGCGGTTTTGTTTTCCGACTATGGCAAAGGCGGCTTAACCCATATCGCTGACATGATTGCCGCTGCCCGTGACGCCAAGTTGCCCGTGCTGATTGACCCCAAGGGCAGCGACTATTCGCGCTATGCCCAGGCCACCGTCATCACCCCCAACCGCGCCGAGTTGCAGCAAGTTGTCGGGCGTTGGCATGACGAGGCGCATTTGCGCCAACTGGCACAAGCGCTGCGACATGATCTGAAGCTAGACGCCTTGCTGCTCACCCGCAGCGAAGAAGGCATGAGTTTGTTCGATGCCCAAGGCGTGTTGCATGTGCCGGCCGTGGCGCGTGAAGTCTTTGATGTCACCGGTGCTGGCGACACCGTGATTGCCACGCTAGCCGCCCTCATGGGCGCGGGCATGTCGCTGCGCGAGGCACTGCCTTGGGCCAACAAGGCCGGCGGCATTGTGGTGGGTAAGTTTGGTACCGCCAGCGTTACTTTTCAGGAGTTATCGGCATGAAAATCGTTGTCACTGGCGCGGCTGGGTTTATCGGCAGCAACATCATTCAAGGCTTGAACCAACGCGGCATCACCAACATCATTGCGGTTGACGACTTAACCGATGGCGACAAGTTTCGTAATCTCGCCGATTTGCAGATTGCCGATTACGTCGACAATAAAGAGTTTTACGCAGCTTTCACCCAACGCGCGTACGGGCAGGTGGAGGCGGTGTTCCACGAAGGCGCTTGCAGCGACACCATGCAAACCGATGGCCGCTTCATGATGGACAACAACTACGGCGTGTCTTGCCAGTTATGGGCAGCTTGTCAGGCCCAGGGTGTGCGCTTGCTGTATGCGTCTTCGGCGGCCACCTATGGGGGAGCCAGCAGTTTTGTGGAAACACCCGAGTTTGAAAAGCCGCTGAATGTTTACGGCTACTCCAAACTGTTGTTTGACCAACGCATGCGCCGCGAAATGGGCGCCGACTTTGCCAAGAACAAAGCCCAAGTGGTCGGTTTTCGCTATTTCAATGTGTACGGCCCACGCGAGCAACACAAAGCCCGCATGGCCAGTGTCGCTTTTCACCAATTCCACCAACTGCGCCAAGAGGGGCATGTGAAACTGTTTGCCGACTACGGCGGCTATGCGCCAGGCCAGCAGCAACGCGACTTTGTCTACATCGATGATGTGGTGGCGGTGAACCTGTGGTTCTTCGACCGCCCCACGCACAACGGCTTGTTTAATTTGGGCACTGGCCGCGCCCAGCCTTTCAACGATGTGGCGCTGGCGGTGGTGAATGCGGCTCGCGCCGCACACAAGCAAACCCCTTTGGACTTGGCGCAAGCATTGCAAGGGCAAAGCATTCGCTATATAGCTTTTCCCGAAGCACTTCGAGGCAAGTACCAATGTTTTACCCAAGCCGACCTTAGCGCACTGCGTGCCAGCGGTTGCGACCATGGGTTTGCCGATGTGCAAACCGGTGTGACCCGCTATATGCAGTGGTTGGCGCAAAACGCTTGAAGTGTGACGGCGTCTTTTTGTCAGCATCTCTCACTCCATCAGTCCCAAGGATCAGCTTGAATACGGGTGTTTGATGGAGACTGCCCATGGGCAAAACACTGGCGCTTTTTGTACTTTGCATGTGCAGCCCGGTTTGGGCTTTGGATATCAACCTCGCCAGCGAAGCCGAGCTAGACGGCCTGCGCGGCTTGGGGCCGGCTTTCACCCGCCGCGTCATGGCCGAGCGGGATATTCGACCTTTTACCGATTGGCCCGATCTGATGCGCCGCGTCTCGGGCATGGGGCG
>CAMBXY010000181.1 GCA_945871945.1 Bordetella parapertussis | reverse complement strand
GCCGAACTCAATGAAAATACTTACATCCGCAAGGAGTGGCTTGAGGTGTAGGTGGGTAGGCTTTGCTTTGACTCTGATTTATCTTGGTCCCATGAGCGACATCCCCACTATCCACGCCAGCTGAAACACCCTAGAATCTGCAAAAAAGAACGCCCGTTCTATTTTTGCGACTGACACCACCTAAGAGGAAAACAGCATGACAGCTGAATACAAAATCATTGGCGATGTGGCCGTGATCACAATGACTAACCCACCTGTTAACGGCTTGGGCCTTTCAACCCGTGTTGGCATTACCGACGGTCTGACCAAAGCCAATGCCGATTCAGCCGTTAAATCCATCATCATCACAGGTGCCGGCAAAGCTTTTTCAGGCGGTGCAGACATTCGTGAATTTGGCTCTTCCAAGGCCGTTCAAGAACCAAACTTACTGAGTGTCATTCGAGCTTGCGAAAATTCAACCAAACCCGTATTGGCGGCTGTGCATACGGTTGCCATGGGCGGCGGTGTGGAGTTGGCTTTGGGTTGTCACTATCGGATGGCTGCGCCAGGTTGTAAGGTGGCATTGCCTGAAGTGAAGTTGGGCCTCATTCCTGGTGCCGGTGCAACGCAAAGATTGCCAAGAGTATTGGGCGTAGAGCCGGCCCTCAACATGATTGTCAGTGGCGAGGCTATCAACAGCGAAATGTTAGCCATGTTGCCCGGTCAGAAGTTGTTTGATCGAATGGCCACTTCGGTGGAGACCTTGGCTGCAGAAGCATTGGCCTATGCCAAAGAATTGGCTGCCCAACATGCCGACGGTTCACCTTTCCCATTGGTTCGCAATTTGCCTTGCAAACACCCGCAAGGCGATGCGTATTTCCAATTCGCACGCAACATGGTCAAGGGCATGGCCAAAAACTTTCCTGCACCGCCCAAGTGTGTCGATGCGGTTGAAGCTGCAACTAAAAAGAAGTTCGAAGACGGCATGGTCTTTGAGCGTGAAATTTTCACCAACCTCATGATGACGCCTGAATCGCATGCGCTGCGTCATATTTTCATGGCTGACAGAGCGGCTTCCAAAATTGCCGACGTGCCAGAAGACACGCCTAAGCGCAACATTGCATCCGTTGCAGTCATTGGTGCTGGCACCATGGGTGGTGGTATTTCCATGAACTTCTTGAACGCTGGCATACCTGTCAAGATGCTCGAAATGAAACAAGAAGCGCTTGACCGCGGCATTGCCACCATTCGCAAAAATTATGAATCGCAAGTTAAAAAAGGCAAGCTCAAGCAAGACAAGTATGAGCAGCGCATGGCCTTGCTAACCACCACCTTGAGCTACGACGACATTGGCAGCGCCGACTTGGTCATTGAAGCGGTGTTCGAAGAAATGGGCGTGAAAGAAACGGTCTTCAAGAAACTCGACGAAGTCATGAAGCCAGGTTCCATCTTGGCTTCCAACACATCCACTTTAGATGTCAACAAAATTGCGGCTTTTACCAAGCGTCCTGAAGACGTGGTGGGCATGCACTTTTTCAGTCCTGCCAACGTCATGAAGCTCTTGGAAGTTGTTCGAGGCGCTAAAACCAGCAAAGATGTTTTGGCCACTGTCATGGCATTGGGCAAAAAAATCAAGAAAACTTCTGTAGTTTCTGGTGTGTGCGATGGTTTCATTGGCAACCGCATGATTGAACAATACAGCCGTCAAGCAGGCTTCCTCATTGAAGAAGGTTGCACACCTGCTCAAGTCGACAAGGCCGTTGAAAAATTTGGTTTTGCCATGGGTCCTTTCCGGATGGGCGATTTGGCGGGCAACGACATTGGTTGGGCCATCCGCAAGCGCCGCAATGTCGAGCGCCCTGGCATGAAGTACAGCAAAACAGCCGACCTCTTGTGCGAGATGGGCCGCTACGGTCAAAAGACAGGTGCAGGTTGGTACGACTACCAAGCCGGCAAACGCGACGCTATTCCAAGTGCCTTGGTGGTTGAAATGATTGAAAAACACCGCGCTGCGCAAGGCATTAGCACTCGCAAAATTTCTGATGAAGAAATTGTGCAACGCTTGGTATTCGCTTTGGTCAACGAAGCCGCGCACATTTTGGAAGAGGGCATTGCTGGCAAAGCCAGCGACATTGACATGGTCTACCTCACGGGCTATGGCTTCCCCATTTTCCGTGGTGGCCCCATGTTGTATGCAGACCAAGTGGGCCTGTTCAATGTCGCAGAAGCCATGAAACGCTTTGCTCAAAATCCGCATGACGATGCCGCTTTCTGGCAACCCGCTCCGCTGCTGGCCCGCTTGGTGGCTGACGGCAAAACATTCAACTGATCAGAGGTATTCAAAATGTCCAACGCCGTCATTGTTTCGACCGCTCGCACGCCTCTGGCCAAAAGCTGGAAGGGCGCTTTCAACATGACCCATGGTGCCACTTTGGGTGGCCATGCGGTACAACATGCTGTTCAACGCGCAGGCATTGACGCCGCAGAAGTTGAAGACGTCATCATGGGTTGCGCGACACCTGAAGGTGCCACAGGCGCCAACATTGCGCGTCAAATTGCATTGAAAGCAGGTCTGCCAATTTCTGTTTCTGGCATGACCGTCAATCGTTTTTGTTCATCTGGTTTGCAGACCATTGCATTGGCTGCGCAGCGCATCATTGCAGGCGAAGGCCAGGTCTATGTGGCAGGGGGTGTCGAAAGTATTTCTTGCGTGCAGCAAGAAGCCAATCAACACATGTTGCAAGATTTGGCGCTGGCCAAAATGAAGCCCGAGATCTACTGGAACATGTTGCAAACAGCCGAACAAGTTGCCAAGCGTTACAAAATTACACGTGATCGCATGGACGAATACGGCGCTGGCAGCCAACAAAAAGCATGCGCAGCCCAAGCTGCCGGTCTGTTCAATGACGAAATTGCCCCCATCACTGTGTCGGCGGGTGTCATCGATAAATTGATGGGCCTCATGACCAAGCAAGTCACCGTCAGCGTCGACGAAGGTTTGCGAGAAGGCACCACCGTCGAAGCTATTTCTGGCTTGCGATCTGCTCTGCCGGGTGGTTTGGTCACTGCGGGCAATGCCAGTCAATTCTCTGACGGCGCTGGTGCTTGCGTCCTGATGGACGAAAAGTTGGCAGAGCAACGTGGTTTGAAACCGATAGGTCGTTTTTTAGGTTTTGCTGTTGCAGGGTGTGAGCCTGATGAAATGGGCATTGGCCCTGTGTACGCAGTGCCAAA
>CAMBXY010000180.1 GCA_945871945.1 Bordetella parapertussis | reverse complement strand
GCATTTGCCTGCACGGACGTGCCGATTTGGGCTTGGCGCCAGATGAATACGCCGCGCTCACCATGGTCTTGCTGCGCTTGCTGGCTTTCAAACCGGCGGCAGAGGCTGAAAAAAAAAGTCTGAAATCAGCGCCTGAGACCGTCACAGTTCCCCTTACACCAAGCGACTCTCCCTTGGGTGAGCAATGGTTGTCTGTTGTTCAAGACTTGGTGAAAGCGCAATTGATACAAGCCATGACCCGCGAATTGGCCATGCAGTCGCAGTTGATGGCCCAAGCCGATGGGGTGTGGCACTTGAAAATTGAGAGCGCCACCCTGAACAACGCCAGCAACCGCGAGCGACTTCAACTGGCTTTGCAGTCGCTGGGTCATGCGGTGAGTCTGCAGGTACAGCAGGGACCCGTTCAGGACTCGCCTGCGCAGCGCATCACTTCCCTGCAGCAGCAACGCATGGCACAGGCCCAAAGCGATATCCTTAACCACCCCAGCGTGCAACACCTGATCAAAGAATACAACGCCAAGATTGTTCCTGGCACCCTTAGACTCCTCGACCACTGAAAGACCACTATGTTCAACAAAGGACAACTCGCCGGCTTGATGAAACAAGCCCAAGCCATGCAAGAAAACTTGAAAAAAGCCCAAGATGAATTGGCTTTCATCGAAGTTACCGGTGAAGCCGGTTCGGGCATGGTGCAAATCCTCATGACCTGCAAACATCAGGTGAAGCGAGTCACCATTGACGCGAGCTTGATGGGTGACGACAAAGACATGCTCGAAGACTTGATTGCCGCGGCTTTCAACGACGGTGCGCGTAAGGTGGAGGAAACCACCGAGGCCAAGATGGGCAAACTCACTGGCGGCATGCCCGGTTTGCCCGGCGGTATGAAGTTGCCGTTTTAATGCGTGACAACAGCGCCCTAGAAGCCTTGGTTCAATCCCTTAGGCGCTTGCCAGGCGTAGGGCAACGCTCGGCTTCGCGCATGGCTTACCACTTGCTGCAACATGACCCTGAAGGGGCGCAATTGCTCGCCCGCAGTTTGCTCAATGCGGTGCAAGCTGTTAGGCACTGCCAGCGTTGCCACACACTCACCGAATTTGAGATTTGCGGTACTTGCCAAGACACGCAACGCGATGCCACCCGCTTGTGTGTGGTGGAGACACCCTCAGACCAATCGGCGCTTGAGCGCACTTTGGCTTACCAAGGTTTGTATTTTGTCTTGATGGGCAAACTCAGCCCTATTGAAGGGGTGGGGCCGAACGACATTGGCATGCAAAAACTCATTCAACGCGTGGACGATGGCTTGGTGCAAGAAATTATTTTGGCCACCAATTTCACGGCTGAAGGTGAGGCCACGGCCCATGTACTCAGCGAGGTTTTTCGCCAACGGGGTTTGGTGGTCACGCGTTTGGCCCGAGGGGTGCCGGTGGGAAGCGAACTCGAGTATGTCGACCTAGGCACCATCGCTCATGCCTTGATGGACAGGCGCAGCACCTAAGGTTTTCACCAACAGGGCTGTACCTGATGCGCCTCGGCTGGCTATTGACTATGCTGATGGCCATGTCTATGCCTTGTCACTTTTCTGCTGCTGCACATGCTCGCCGTCAATGGTTGGCCAATTGTTCACTGTGGGCTGCCTGCATGGTTCTCTCACCAGGGCAAGTCAGGGCGGCGGGCGACAAATTTCGTTTGAGCTTGGTATTGGACGACAAAGCGTCCTTGTCCCACTTGCCATTGTTACTGGCTGAGCATTTAGGCTTTTTCGCTGCCGAGGGCTTGGAGGTTGAATTATTGGAGCAACCCAGTCAAAGCCTTGCCATGTCGGCATTGACCCAAGGGTCGACGGATGTGCTTTGCGCGCCTTATGAAAATGCTTTATTGCTCAAGCACAGGGGGTTTGACGCGTTATCGATTGTGCAAATTGCCCGAACACCGCAATGGGTCTTAGGGGTTTCCAAAAAAAATATACCCAACTTCAAAACCCTCACTGATCTTCGCGGCAAACGCATAGGTCTGATCGATGCAGAAGGCAGCGCGCATCGCTGTTTGTCGCTGAATCTGCTGAGGTCCGGCATACCTCTAAATGAAATCAATACGGTGTATCTCAATTCTTCAGTCCACGCCTTGGTGGCCATGCGCAGTGGCGCCATAGATGCCTTGATGGGCGCAGACCCTTTAATGACTGCGCTAGAAAAGAAAGACGATGTCACCGTCGTCAGTAATTTTCGAACCCTCAAACAAACCCAGCGGATGTTTGGCGGACTCTTGCCAGGCAACGGTTTGATCGTGTCCCAAACCTTGCTGCAACAACAACCCCAAGCCTGTCAGGCGCTTGTGGCTGCGGTGATGCACTCGCTCAAATGGCTGCGTACCGCAGGCCCCTCCGATTTACTTCGGCACATGGTTGACAACCCTGTGCTCCCCGACCGATTGGTCTATTTGAATGCCATCGACAACTTACGCGAGAGTTTTTCGCTCGACGGTTGGCTGTCAGCCGAGGCTCAGCAGGTGAGCTTAAAAATGCTTGGTCTGTTGGAACCTATTTTCAATTCACGCTCTGTGGCGTGGCAAAGCACGGTGCGCAATGATTTTGTCAAAGTCGCCAAGCAGCGTTTTCGTATGTAGCTTTAGCCACGGCGACGTTGGCTCGACTTTTTTGCCTTTGATTTACCCTTACTAGGCAACATCAGCACCAATTTTTGGCCAGTTGCAAGCGAACTGTCCAGCGTGAGTTTATTCCACATGGCCACATCTTCCACAGTCACTCTGTAGCGCTTAGCCACGCTGGCCAAGCTGTCTTTTTTGCGTGCTTTGATGATTTTTTTGCGTAGACTGACCTCAGGCGAGAGGTTCAATTGGCCGTTATCCGCAACTTGGGTAGTCACGTCTTTTTCTTGTTTACTAGGGCGTGGCACCAGCAGCGCGGACCCCGCTTTGATGAGCATGCGCGGCGGTATTTTGTTGACACCGCGCATATCGTCTTCGTTCATGCCAACTTTTTTAGCGGCGTCGGACACCTTCATATTTTTGGGGGCAACCCACACGGTCCAACTCGCCAAGCGTCCGCCATAAGCAGATTGGTTGCGTTGGAAAATTTCTGCGTTGTCCCAAGGCAAAAGAATTTGCGAAGTACCACCCGCCAACAAAACAGGACGGTGTGCCGAGGGGTTGAGTGCCTTGAAATCTTCCAAATTAACTTCTGCCAAACGTGCAACCAAGGCCACATCCATGTC
>CAMBXY010000179.1 GCA_945871945.1 Bordetella parapertussis | reverse complement strand
AGCTTTGCGATTCTTCCAAGGTGTTGAGCAAGCCCGTCGAACCCAAGGCGACTTGGTTAAATCGGAACTTGTAGTGAGATTCGCCTAAGCCAAATTTAAATTCAAATCTGTCATTTGCCGAGAAGCGCTGGTTCCACTGACCATTCAAGCGCGTCATTACAAAGCGACTGTTGTTGGTGGTGTTGGCAGCAGCAGACGCAACAGGCTGTTGAATGCCATTGATGGTCTTGTTTTCAGTCAGATCAATATGCCCCGCGCTGCTGAACTCTGAATACACCATGAAGGGCATCAAAATAAGCGCTTTGCCTTGTTCACCGCGCCACATGAGTCTGGCGCTGGCATTCATACCTTGGCGATGCCCCAAGCTCACGGTTTGGCGTTCGCGGTGCGAAGACAAAGCAGGCATCCGTCCTTCCGCATCTACGCTGGCATCGGTCAGAGTTGTGATGTCCTCAGGACGCCATGAGTTCATGGCAGAGACTGTGAGGGTTCCGTTGAGCGGCTCAGACTTGAGGTTGTGAACCCAGTTCAAACCTTCTGATCGGTGTCCGTTTTCAAAGGCACTGCCAAACTTCAAATCATCGGGGTTGGCACGCTGGCCTTCGCGCAAAATGATGTTGATGGTGCCAGCAATAGCCCGCGCGCCGGTCTCAGCAGTTGGCGCACGCATAATTTCGACTTTCTCCACCATCTCGGGTGTCAAGGACTCTACGGAAAAGCCGGGTGGCACGCGTTGCCCGTCCAAAAGGATCTGGGTGTAACCACCGCCTAAACCTCGCATGCGAATGGCGCCACCGCGGCCTGGTGCGCCTTGAATGGTGACACCGGGCAAGCGTTTCAAAACTTCACCCAAGGTGCCATCACCTTGTTTGTCGAGCTCTTCCCGACCAATCACAATTTTGGCTGCCGTGGACTGCCGGCGCTCTTCCATGGTGTTGTCGCGGTTGCTTTTGATTTCGACGCGGCCCATGTCTTGAACAGGCGCATTGGCGGGTGGCGCGGTCTGTGCCAAGCCCCAGGGTGAAATGAGTGACAAAACGGCGAGTGCGGCGGGGGTCTTGATTTTCATTCTTCTATTTTGACAGGGGAATTCAAATTTGTTTCAGGCCTTCACTCAACCGACAAATTGACGGGTTTCTATGCAACCCAGTGTTTGCCTTATTCGCCAGACTTGAACAAAGCCGCCACCTTGCGCTTAGGCTTGATGTTGGCAGAAATGCCCGTGCGGGAAGCGGTCGTTTTAGGTGACGCTTCCCAAGAGGCCGCTGCAGCTTGCTCCAAGCTAGGAGCCTGGTAGGGTTTCTCAAAGAAAGGATCTCTTGAGACTTGCGCAGGCCTGAAGCTGCTGCGTCGGTCGCGAGGGGCCTCTTCTTCGCGGCGTCGCTCAAAGCCACGCTCGGGTCTTCTCTCTTCTCGGCGATCGTCACGTCGCTCTTCCCGTCTACCTTCGCTGACATTGCCTCGCGAGCGGTCTTCATCCAATGGATAGTTTTCCACTTGAAGTTTGGTTTTGATGAGCTTTTCAATGTCGGCTACCAAGCGCATGTCGGAGGGTGAGACCAAAGTCACAGACAGTCCCGAGGCGCCAGCACGGCCTGTGCGACCAATGCGGTGTACGTAATCTTCAGCATTGAAGGGCACATCAAAGTTAAACACCGCAGGTACATCTTTGATGTCAAGTCCGCGGGCTGCCACATCGGTGCAGACCAGTAAATCGACTTCGCCTTTTTTGAAAGCCTCAAGCGCTTTCAGGCGTTCGTCTTGGGACTTGTCACCATGCAAGGCAGCGGTGACCAGACCCTCGCGCTCAAGAGAGCGCGCCAAACGGGCACAACCCAGTTTGCTGTTGACAAAGATGAAGGCTTGCTTGATGTCGCGCTCGATTAACACGGCTTTCACAACCCTGCGCTTGTCGTCATCTTGCGCACTGTAAAAACGTTGCTCCACCGTGGAGGCTGTTTCGTTGGGACGCGCCACTTCAATGGTGATGGGATCTTGTAAATAGCTTCCCGCCAAGCGCTTGATTTCAGGAGAAAAAGTGGCCGAGAACAACAGCGTGGTGCGCTGCTTGGGCAAGAAACTCAAAATGCGTTGCAGGTCTGGCAAGAAGCCGATGTCGAGCATGCGGTCGGCTTCGTCTAGCACCACATATTCCACCTGATTGAGCACCGCGTTTTTGGATTCAATGTGATCCAGCAAGCGACCTGGTGTGGCCACCAGAATTTCGACGCCTCGTTTGAGCTCAAGGGTTTGCGGCTTCATGTCCATGCCGCCAAACACCACCGCGCAGCGCATTTGGGTGTACTTGGCATACAGCTTGATTTGCTGCGCCACCTGATCGGCCAACTCTCGTGTTGGCAACAGGACCAAGGCGCGCACAGGATGGCGAGCGGGCGATGTGGACGTGTTTTCGTGCTTCAAAAGGCGTTGGAGCAGCGGCAACGAAAAAGCAGCGGTTTTACCGGTACCCGTTTGCGCGGCGCCCATCACGTCTTTCCCGGTCAAAACCACAGGGATGGCCTGAGCTTGAATGGGGGTCATGATTTCGTAGCCCATTTCGGCTACGGCACGTGCCAGCGGTTCAGCCAGCGATAGATTTGAAAAAGAAGCGGTCATTAACCCGCTATTGTCGCACTTTAAGTCTTGGGTAAGGTGACACCCATCTGACCTTGGTATTTTCCGCCCCGATCCTTGTAGCTGGTCTCGCAAACTTCGTCGCTTTCAAAAAACAGCACCTGGGCACAGCCCTCTCCAGCGTAAATCTTGGCTGGCAGGGGGGTGGTGTTGCTGAATTCAAGGGTGACATAGCCTTCCCATTCGGGCTCGAAAGGGGTGACGTTCACAATAATTCCGCACCGGGCATAAGTGCTTTTACCCAGGCAAATGGTGAGCACATTGCGGGGAATGCGGAAATATTCCAGGGTGCGGGCCAAGGCAAAGCTGTTGGGGGGAATGACGCAAACATCGGAATGGATGTCGACAAAGCTTTTTTCGTCGAAATTTTTGGGGTCGACCACGGTGCTGTAAATGTTGGTGAACACCTTGAATTCAGGGGCGCATCGAATGTCGTAGCCATAACTGCTGGTGCCATAGCTCACAATTTTCTGGCCAGCGGCGTTTTGACGCACTTGTCCGGGCTCGAAAGGCTCGATCATGCCGTGCTCTTGAGCCATCCGGCGAATCCATTTGTCGCTTTTAATCGTCATCTATTTGTCTTTCCAACATTCTTTGA
>CAMBXY010000178.1 GCA_945871945.1 Bordetella parapertussis | reverse complement strand
GGACAGGTGGGCTTGGCCTTGGGCGCTTGGGGTGCTGTGCAGGCCACTGCCGCCGGATTGGCCATGGGCTTGGGCGGTATCATTCGTGACTTGATGGCTTTGGTGGTGGATTCAGGAACGGCTTACGCTTTTGTTTACAGCCTTGAAGTGGTGCTGTTGCTCATCACCCTTTGTGCCATGTATCCTCTGATTGCCAAGAAGCTTGATCAGTCTTCAACCTCTTTTTCAACCCAAGGAGAAAAACCATGAAAATACACCACATCTTATTAATCATGTGGGTGCTTCTGATGTTATTTATGTTGGTAAACTGGTTCAACAAGCCCTACAAGAAAAAATAACTTGCTCTAGGATGGCGCTGTTATGCCTAGCGCCAGACTCAGTCCGCTGACAAAAGCGTCTTCGACGCGGTGGCCGATGAACCAGTCGCCGCACAGCCCGATACCGAGTTGCTCATCCCAGAAAAACGCCTGGCCGGCAGGCGTGAGGGTTTTGGCATAACGCCACAGATGAATTTGGCTAAACCCGGGCTCGGCCCGGATGCCAGTTAACTCTGCAAACGCTTTTAATAATTTGGCTTCTACGCGGGCCTCATCGTCTTGCACATGTTCTTGCGACCACTCCGCGCTGGCTTGAACAGTCCAACGCTCGATGGGAGATCGCCCGGGCTTGGAGGATTCGCGCGCCACCCAAGCGATACGGTGATGGGTGCTTTGTGCCACATTCCATTGCGGCCCCATTTGGCCAAGCCCTGGTTGCACCAAAGGAAAGGCCAACATCAATGTCCAGCAGGGCGCGACCATCACGGCTTCGGTGGCTGTCAAGGCATTGAACTGTGCGGCCGGTGCACCGGATTGCCGCAACAGATAAGCGGCTTGCACATTGGGGATGGCCAACACCACCTTATCGAAGCTACCCAGCACTTGGTTGTCGGCAGCAATCACTTGCCACTGCGAGCCATGGCGATTGAGGGTTTTGACAGTGGTGTTGCAAAAGAGTTGACCCGCATCAACCAAGGGGGCCGCCCAATGCTGAACCAGTGAGTTCATACCAGGTGCACCTACAAAATGCAAATCTTTCGACGGCTTACGCACTTCAATAACCCTGCCCAGTGCATCGCGTACTTGCACAGAACTGGCACTCCAAGCTTTGCATAAAGCCTGAGTACCCGGCACTTCTTGGAGTGCACGCATAAAGCGTTGGTCGCGTACCGTGAAATACTGCGCGCCGTGGTCAAAGCCGCCATAAGGTGTTTCGCGGGTGGCCATGCGCCCGCCCACACTTTTACTTTTTTCAAAAACGCTGACGCTGTGGCCTGCTTGGACCAAGGTTCTTGCGGCGGTGATGCCAGCCATGCCAGCACCAATGACGGCGATATGTTTCATAGCCCTAACTCTACACCGAGTTGATGGCTTTGGGGGGCTTGGCGTAACAAGGCTTTGCGGGTCTTGAGATGGCTGAGTTGTTGCAACCACCATTGCAGGGCTTTGTCGCCTGCGGCTTGCCCTTTGGGGCTGGGGTTTTCGCGCCAAGCGTAGCTTAAGGAGGCCAGTCTGAGGGGGCGCATCACCTCGCACACACACAGCAAACCTTGCTCAATATAGGGCTTGGCCAAAGGGACGGGTAAAAAACCCGCTCCCAGGCCGCGCAACTGTGCATCAAGCTTGGCTTGCATGCTGGGCACGGTGAACACATCTTGCCCCGCCAGCAGGCCAAAAGTCAGGCCCAAACCTTGTGGGACTGTGTCTGCCACAGCCACGGCACGATGGGTTTGTATGAGGCTGTCGCTGAGCGGTTGCGCCGTTTGGGCCAGCGGGTGATGCGGCGCAACAGCGAACACAAATTCCACGTCTCCCAAAGGCGCAAACCGCAGACCCGCACTGTTGCTGAAAGAGTCGCTCACGCCAACGGCCAAATCGGCTTGGCCAGAGGTCAATGCCGCCAAGGTGCCGCTCAAAGTTTCGTTGCGCAGCTTTAAGCGTGTGGGCGGATTGAGGGCGAAAAAATGTGCGCTGAGTTCCATCAGAATCGAAAAATCAATGATGGCATCCACGGCAATAGTGAGTTGGCTTTCCCAGCCGGTGGCCACGCGTTTGACCCGGTGGGCGATGCTGTCCATGTCGAGCAGTAAACGGCTGCCCTCGGTCAGCAATTCGCGTCCTGCCGCGGTCAGCTTGGCTTGGCGCGATGAACGGGAGAAGAGCAGCACATCCAGCGCCTCCTCCATTTGCCGCACCCGGTAACTTAAGGCGCTGGGGACCACGCCTATCTCGCGGGCAGCCCCCGCAAAACTGCCGTTTTGCGCAATGGCGTTGAGCATGAACAAGGCGTCGGGGGTTAAAACATTGCGTGCAGATGACATGGGAGCCTAATCAATCAAACTATTTGAATGATGCCATCAATTTTGCTCGCCTTTTGGCGCTTCTTGGCCACTATAGTTAATCCACCTTAAAGAATAAACCATGCAAAAAATTCGACTATCTCAAGACAGGGGCTATGCCGACCACGGTTGGTTGAAGTCTTTCCATAGCTTTTCCTTCGCTGGTTACCACGATCCAGCCCATATGGGCTGGGGCGCTTTGCGCGTCATTAACGAAGACCGTATCGAGTCCGGCCAAGGTTTTGGCACCCATGGCCATCAAGACATGGAAATCATCAGTTATGTGCTGTCGGGCAATTTGGCCCACCAAGACAGCATGGGCAACGTCAAAGGCATTCCGCCAGGCGACGTGCAGCGCATGAGTGCAGGCACAGGCGTCAAGCACAGCGAGTTCAACCACGCCGAGGGCGAAGAAACCCATTTTTTACAAATCTGGATACTGCCCAACCAGCGCGGGGTGACACCCAGCTACGAACAAAAAACCGTCAATCCTGCCAGCAAACGCGGGGCTTTGGCCTTGATCGCCGGCCAGACGCCCACGGGCGACGCGGTGAAAATTCATGCCGATGCGGCTTTGTATGCAGGTTGCTTCAATGGTGACGAAAGTGCGAGCTTAGACCTCAACCCCAAGCACAAAGCTTATGTCCACCTGATTCGTGGGCAACTGCAGGTGAATGGCAATCTATTGAAAACTGGAGACGCGTTGCTGCTGGAGGCTGAACACCGCATCGATGTGAGCGGTGGCTTGGATGCAGAAGTCCTCGTTTTTGATTTGTTCAACAGCTGATTTTTTCAAGAAATTTTTTTACCCACCCTTAAGGAGAAGAACTGCATGAGTAAGACTGTCGTTGTTTAC
>CAMBXY010000177.1 GCA_945871945.1 Bordetella parapertussis | reverse complement strand
GACTTGATCGCGCGGTACTTCAAGCGCCCCACACAACGTGCGGTGCTCGGTGTAGGCGACGATTGCGCCTTGCTGGCGCCAACCCCCGGCATGCATATGGCGATGTCAAGCGATATGTTGGTAGAAGGCCGCCATTTCCTCAGCACAGTAGAGCCCGCACGCCTAGGCCACAAATCACTCGCCGTCAATTTGAGTGACCTAGCTGCCTGCGGTGCACAACCTACCGCATTTACGCTGGCTTTATCTCTTCCCCGCATCGACGAAGTCTGGCTAGATGGTTTTTCACAAGGGCTATTGCAACTGGCAAACGACCACGGCTGCGAGTTGGTAGGCGGCGACACCACGCAAGGCCCTTTGAACATTTGCATCACCGCATTTGGCGAAGTACCGCCCGGTGACGCCTTGCTCAGGCAAAACGCGCAAGTAGGTGACGATATTTACGTGAGCGGTACTGTCGGTGACGCGCGCTTGGCGCTAGAAGTATTTCGTGGCACGCAATCTTTGGACGCAAAAGCTTTTGAGTCGGTGCGTACGCGCATGGAAATGCCGATGCCACGCGTCGCATTAGGACTCGCATTGCGCGCCATTGCCAACGCAGCCATTGACGTGAGCGACGGACTATTGGGCGACTTAGGCCACATCCTGCAGCGCTCACAAGTGGGCGCGCAAATCGACACCACATGGCTTCAGCACAGCAACACATTCGGCGAAGACGCGCAAGCCGCTGGCATCAGCCCAGTCCTGGCGCATCTGCCGTGGAACAAACGCATCGAGTTCGCACTGGCTGGTGGTGACGATTACGAACTGTGTTTCACCGCGCCTGTGCACCAGCGAGAAATGGTGCATGCGGCCGCGTGGGAAAGTAATACACCTGTGACACGTATCGGTCGTATTACCGAAGCACAAGGCTTGGTGGTGCTGGACCCCGAAGGACAACCTATCACGCGTCGCTTTGCTTCGTTTGACCATTTCGCTTGATGTCCATGTTGAACCAACAATTTTTAAAAGCCCATCCAGCGCATCTCATAGCGCTCGGGTTTGGCGCGGGCCTAAGTCGCTTAGGCGCCGGAACAGTTGGCACGCTTTGGGCATGGGCTTCTTTTTTAGTTTTCCAACTGTGGCTCTCGCCGATGGAAATTGGTTTGCTCATTGGAGCATCTACGCTAATTGGCTGGTGGGCCTGCACCCTCACTGCACGGCATTTAGGAGTGGTCGATCCGGGCGCCATCGTGTGGGACGAAATCGTTGCGTTTTGGTTGGTCTTGTGGCTCATCACACCATGCGGATGGCTCGCGCAATTCGCAGCCTTTGTGTTGTTTCGCTACTTCGACATTGCCAAACCCGGTCCTGTGCGTTGGGCTGACCAAACATTTAAAGGATTCGGTTGGCGTGGCGGTTGGGGCATCTTGTTTGACGACTTTGTCGCCGCCTTTTGTACTTTGTTGGTGATCGCTTTATGGAGAGTCATATGACAGACAGCACTTCAAAAAATCAATCGTCTACCAACAACTCCTCGCAAGCTTCTATTGCACAATTGGTCGCCGCAGTTGCCGACACCTTGATGCAACACGGCTGGATGCTCGCCACCGCAGAAAGCTGCACAGGCGGATTGATCGCAGGCCATTGCACCGACCTGGCGGGCTCTAGCCAATGGTTCGAACGCGGATTTGTTACCTATTCCAACGAAGCCAAACACGACATGCTCGGCGTGGATAACGCCATCCTCACCGAACACGGCGCAGTGAGCGAACCCGCCGCACAAGCCATGGCGCTAGGTGCATTGCGTCACTCACGCGCGCAAGTCTCCATCGCCGTCACGGGCGTAGCGGGCCCGACCGGTGGCTCCAAAGACAAGCCCGTCGGCACCGTGTGGTTTGCATGGGGCGTACCGAGCGACACCGGCCCCACCTTAGGCGCTGAAACCGCATGGGTCAAAACCGAACGTATGCAATTCACCGGTGACCGCGCCGCGGTGCGCCAAGCGACCATTGCGCACGCACTCACTACTTTGCTACAACTTCTAAAAGCTTCTTCTTAACAAGCAAGTGCTGACTGAAACACCAATACGCAACTGGCGATTACGCATAGTCAAAGCAACGTTGTCCCTTTAGGATCTTGCGAAAAAAATTCTCATACATACAATGTAGTTATGAGTACTTTAAAATTCTCTTGGGATGAGCGTAAAGCAGGCATCAATCTCAAAAAGCATGGGGTTAGCTTCGAGGAGGCACGATCAGTCTTTCTTGACGAACGCGCCAAGCTGATAGATGACCCAACGCATTCGGATGATGAGGACCGCTTTATCTTGTTGGGATTAAGTAGCTCACTCCGCGTATTGGTAGTTTGTCATTGCTACAGAAGTTCAGACTATGTCATTCGCATAATTTCTGCACGCAAAGCTACCAACATTGAATCTAAGTTTTATACATAAGGCATGTCATGAAAAAAGAATACGACTTCTCGCAGGCACGTAAAAATCCTTACGCCTCCCAACTCAAGAAACAAATCACCATTCGATTAGACGAAGATTCCATCACATATTTCAAAAATATTTCGGATTCAGTTGGCATTCCTTATCAAAGCCTTATCAACCTCTACCTGCGCGACTGCGCGGCCTCAAATCGCAAATTGAATTTGCAATGGAAGTGAAGAAACACCTACCCCAAACCGCGCCAAGCGATTGCGCATAGTCAAAACAGCCTTGTCCTTACTAACCAGCCTACAAGAATAAGCACAAGCAAGATCAATAAACTTCTGATCATCCGCGTCTTTGCAAACATAAGGCGCCCGATCAGCCACAGGCACCAAACGCGCAAACCGATCAAACTGCGCCAGCACATCTTCCGCCACCAACCCACCCTTTTGCATACGCAAAACAATATGCGGATAGGCAAGCACCCGCTCCAATTCATCACGCATAGCCTGAGTAGCCACCCAGTCAACACGTTTAGAAGTTAAAGCCTCTAGTAAATCAGGGGTAGCAGGGTCTACATACAGCCAAAGGTCGAGCACGATATTCGTGTCCAACACAATCGTTTGAGGAGCAATCTCCGTCACTTGACAGCAGGTTTGTCACGCATAGAACCCGCACGCAAATCGAAGCGGAACATGCGGCACTCGATTGGGCCATTCCACATCGGCACACGACGTGACTCTTTGAAACGCATACGGCTCGGCAACTTGAGATCTGGCGTCAACATCCAAGCCGTCCAACCCGCGTAATTCTTTTTCCA
>CAMBXY010000176.1 GCA_945871945.1 Bordetella parapertussis | reverse complement strand
AAAGCGCCTGAGGCAATGGTGAAACTGTTGCCAAAAGGCTCGCTTTGGCTGATCTCACCGCCGCCATGGTCATCGTCTTTCTGGTCCAAGTCGGTCATTTTGATGCGAAGGGTGGTCGTGCCGGATGGAATATCTTTGAGGCGAATCTCAGGCGACACCGGCGAGCAGCGGTGGCTGATGTTCCACACAAATGCGACATCCAGGCGAGACTGTGCATACACCCCAGGGACAGCGAACAAGGCCCAAATCAGCAAGTATTTTTTCATTCAAATCTCCATCATTCATCGGGGTCAGATTCCCATTATTTAATCGGGGTCTGACCCCGATTATTTTGCGCTAAGTCAAAGCAGTGCTTGTAAACTTAGGAAATCTTTTTTTTAAGTGATCGATCATGCGAAGTGACATTGAAATCGCCCAAGCTGCCAGCCTCCAACGAATCCCCGAGTTGGTCAAGCAGCATATGCACATTGCTGACGACCATCTGTACGCCTATGGTCACCACAAAGCCAAACTGTCGTTAAAGCACATCGCCAGCCTGCCAGCCAAAACAGACAGCAAACTCATTTTGGTGACCGCCATTTCCCCCACGCCTGCTGGCGAGGGTAAAACCACCACCACCGTGGGTTTGGGCGACGCCTTGTGCAAGATTGGCAAGAAGAGCCTGATTTGCCTGCGTGAACCTTCCTTGGGTCCCGTGTTTGGCATGAAGGGTGGCGCCACAGGCGGCGGCATGGCGCAGGTTGTCCCCATGGAAGACATCAACTTGCATTTCACTGGTGACTTTGGTGCGATTGCTTTGGCGCACAACCTCTTGTCGGCCATGCTCGACAACCATATTCACCATGGCAACACCCTCAAGATCGATACCCGCCGCATCGTGTGGAAGCGGGTGATGGACATGAACGACCGCGCTTTGCGCCAAATGGTGGTGGGCTTGGGTGGCACTGGCAACAGCGTGCCGCGAGAAGACGGCTTTGACATCGTGGTGGCGTCTGAAGTGATGGCGATTTTTTGTTTGGCCACCAGTTTGGCCGACTTGAAAACCCGTTTGGGTCGCATCGTGGTGGCCTACACCAGCGAAGGCACGCCGGTGTTGGCCAGCGATTTGCAAGCGCACGGCGCGATGGCGGCTTTGCTCAAAGACGCATTGGCCCCCAATATCGCCCAAACTTTGGAGAACAACCTGGCTTTCATTCATGGCGGACCTTTTGCCAATATTGCCCATGGCTGCAACTCGGTGATCGCCACCACCACGGCCATGAAATTGGCCGACTACGTGGTCACTGAAGCGGGGTTTGGCGCCGACCTGGGCGCTGAAAAATTCATCGATATCAAATGCCGTAAAGCCGATTTACAACCCTCGGCGGTGGTGCTGGTGGCAACCGTTCGCGCATTGAAATACCACGGTGGCGTGGGCGTCAAAGAACTGGGCGCAGAAAACCTAGAGGCATTGCAAAAAGGCATGGTCAATCTGGAGCGGCATTTGGCCAACATCAAAAACCATTACGGCCTGCCTTGCGTGGTGGCCATCAACCACCGCACCGAAGACACAGCAGCCGAAATCAGTTTGCTAGAAAAAGCTTGCGCAGCCTATGGCGCCCAAGTGGTGGTGGCCAAGCACTGGGCCGAGGGCGGTGCAGGTGCTGTCGAATTGGCTCATGCGGTGGTGGCTTTGTGCGACAAACCCAACCAATTTCAGTTTGTTTACCCAGAAACTGCCACCCTGTGGGAGAAGGCTCAAACCGTGGCGCAAAAAATCTACGGCGCCCAAGGCATTTCAGCGGATGCCAAAATACGCGGTCAAATCGACAAATTGCAAGAGCAGGGTTATGGGCATTACCCGATTTGTATTGCCAAAACCCAATACTCTTTCTCAACAGACCCCAAATTATTGGGTGCGCCATCGGGCCACACCATGAATATTCGTGAAGTCCGTTTGGCCGCTGGCGCGGAGTTTGTCGTCATGGTTTGTGGCGACGTCATGACCATGCCCGGCCTGCCCAAAGTGCCTTCTGCGCATGCCATCGATGTGGATGCGCTAGGCAACATCACCGGTTTGTTCTAATTAGGTTTTTCTGAAAGGCTTGCGATGCGTAAATTGGCATGGTTGATTTCTTCGGTAACCGCAGCGTCGGTGTGCAGTGTGGCGTTGTTGGCAGGTACAGCGGCAGGTGCTGCCAGCGACGACCAAGCCTTGCTGGACAAAGCCAAGGCCTTGTTCAAACCCTTGCCCGAGAGCGGGGCCTTGGAAAATACCCCGCTCACACCCGAGCGGGTGGCTTTGGGCAAAGCGCTGTTTTATGAAACCCGCGTCTCCAGCGATGGACGCCAAGGCTGTGTAAGTTGCCACAGCCCCTCTTACCATGGGGGCGACAGCCTTCCCTTGTCTATGGGAATTCACGGCAAGGTATTGCCCCGCAACGCGCCTACGGTTTTTAACACGTCTTTGTTGGTGGCCCAGCATTACGGCGGTAACCGAGCCAGCGTGGAAGAGCAAGCAGTTAAAGCGCTGACAAGTCCGGTGGCCTATGGCAACACCAGTTTCGAGCAAGTCGAGAAAAAATTAGCACTGCTGGGCTACAAGCCTTGGTTTGAGAAAGCCTATCCAGGTGCTGACAAACCTTTGAGTGCTGAGAATTGGGGCAAAGCGATTGGCGCCTTCGAGCGCACTTTGCTCACGCCTGCCCCCTTCGATCGTTACCTCAAAGGCGACAAGCAAGCCCTGAGTGCGCAAGCCAAACAAGGCTTACAAACCTTTATCGACACAGGCTGCGCCGGTTGCCACAGCGGCGTCACGGTGGGTGGTCAGAGCTTTCAAAAATTCGGCATCACCCAAGACTATTGGTTGCTGACGGGCAGCACCGAGAAAGAGGCCTTCAAAGGCTATGACAAAGGGCGTTACCAAGACACCAAAAACGAGGCAGATGCCTTTATTTTTAAAGTGTCGCAACTGCGTAATGTGGCCATGACGCCGCCTTATTTTCATGACGGCAGTGCTGCCACCTTGTCCCAAGCTGTGCGCATCATGGCGCAGCTGCAATTGGGCAAGCAGTTAAGCGATGCCCAAGTCAGCGATATCGTCAGCTTTTTAGAAAGTCTCACCGGCCAAGTGCCTGCTGATTTTGCCAAGGCGCCTGCATTGCCTGTGGCTTCCCACTGAAGCGCTTGGGCTGTGGCCAACTGACATGAGCCGTTGGCTGCCCATCTTCGTGTTCATGGCGCTTGCCCTCGGGCT
>CAMBXY010000175.1 GCA_945871945.1 Bordetella parapertussis | reverse complement strand
CACGTGATTATTTTGAGCGGTGAAGGCTACAGCTTGATGTGGCCCGAAGGCGAAGAGCCCCGTCAGTACGATTGGGAAGTGGGCGCCATGATTGTCCCGCCCAACATGTGGTTTCACCAGCATTTCAATACGGGGCAAACTCCCGCACGTTACCTTGCTTTTAAACACGAGGTGGTGTCCATTCGAAATGCCCAAGGCGTGCCTAAGGCTTGGATCAGCCGCCGTGTAGGTGGCGATCAAATTGATTATGCTGAAGAGAGTCAGGCGGTTCGCACGCGTTTCGAGGAGTCATTGGCCAAGCATGGCATGAAGCCACGGATGGAAGAGGCTTACGAAGCGGAATTACCGACACTTCCCCCTAAAACCTAATTGGAGATCTCGAATGAACTATGCTCATTTTTCACGTCGGCAAATGATTCAAGCAGGCGCAGCCACCCTGGGTGCTGCTAGCTTGGGTTCTGTCATGGCGCAAGCCTCAGCCAACAACATCGCAGCTCTGGCTGCTTTGACTGGGGCTGAGCGCCAAAAGCGTTTGGCTGAAGGCGCGAAAAAAGAGGGCGTTGTCAGCATCTACACGTCGATGCCGCTAGACGACATGGCTGCGCTGACTTCCGCATTCGAAGCGAAGTACGGCGTCAAGGCCAAAGTATGGCGCAGTGGCTCAGAAAAAATCTTACAGCGCGGCTTGCTGGAAGCCAAAGCCAATCGCTTTGAGGTGGATGTGTTTGAAACCAACAGCCCCGAAACGGAAGTGTTGTCACGCGAGAAAGTATTGATTGCGGCCAACTCGCCCTATTTGAACGAGCTCATTCCCCAAGCCATTCCCGCACACAAAGAGTGGATTGCCACACGCTTGAATATTTTCACGTGTGCTTACAACACCAAGCTGGTTAAAAAAGAAGAGTTGCCCAAAACCTATCAAGACTTGCTCGATCCGAAATGGAAAGGCAAGTTGTCAGTCGAGGCGGATGACAGTGACTGGTTGGCTGAAACCGTCATGAAAATGGGTGAAGAAAAAGGCCTTGCCTTGTTCAGGGAAATTGCCCGCAAGAACGCAGTGTCGGTTCGCAAGGGACATACCTTGTTGTCCAACTTGGTGGCATCTGGCGAAGTACCCCTGGCGCTCACGGTTTACAACTACAAAATTGAGCAGATGAAAAACTCTGGCGCACCAGTCGATTGGTTTGCTTTAGACCCCACCATTGCCAGGCCCAATGCCAATGGTGTTGCGCGAAATGCGCCGCATCCTCATGCCGCACTCTTGTTCCAAGATTTTGAGTTGACAGAAGGCCAAGTCATTTTGGGCAAGCGCGATTTCATTCCGACCAGCACCAAAGTGCCTTCTACCTTGAACAAAATGCCGCTGACCTTTGCCAACCCCAAAACAACCTTGGACGATGGTCAAAAGTGGAACAAAATTTACGACGATATCTTCAACCGCAAAGCTTGATACGCACTCAAGCCACTGCACCCCAGGTGCATTCAACAAAGGATCACAGCATGCTGAATTCCAAACGTTTCACAGGAACCGCAGTGCGCCAGCTCGTTCATTTGACGGCCTTGTGCCTGTGTTTGAGTGGCAGCTTGACCAGCTTGGTTCAAGCGCAAAGCACAACCGATGTGGCCTTGCTCAAAAGTACGGCACCCGACCGTGCAGCCAAGCTGGCCGCTGCGGCCAAATTGGAAGGCGGCATCACGCTCTATACGTCCATTGCAGAAAAAGACCTCAAGCCCCTCATCGATCCTTTTGAAAAAAAATACGGTGTGAAGGTCACCACTTGGCGTGCCAGTGGCGACAGCGTCATGAACCGCACCATCAATGAAACGCGTGCTAAGCGCTACAACGTTGATTTGGTCCACGCAGGCACGGTTGAGCTTGAAGTGCTTCACCGCGAAAAAATGTTGCAGGCTGTAGCGTCTCCTCATTTCACGGAGCTCATGCCAGGTAGCGTGCCAGCGCACAAGGAATACGCCACCACCATCTACTCCATGTGGGTGCAGGCCTACAACACGGGGTCGGTGAAAGCAGCTGAATTGCCCAAAACCTATGATGACCTGCTCGACCCCAAATGGAAAGGCCGTTTGGGTTTTGAAGTTGAAAACATCGATTGGTTTGTGACCGTGGTCAAGTCCATGGGCGAAGCCAAAGGGCTTCAATACTTTCGCGACTTGGCCACAAGCAACGGTATTTCTGTGCGCAAGGGCCATACCAATTTAACCAACATGGTGGCAGCCGGTGAAGTGCCCGTAGCGCTGACGGTGTACAACTACATGCCCGAGCAGTTGAAGAAAAAAGGCGCACCCATCGATTGGTTGGTGCTGCAGCCTGCGGTGGTTCGGGGCAATGCGGTGGGTGTGATGAAGAACGCCAAAAACCCAGCCGCCGCTGCATTGTTCATGGATTATTTGTTGGGAGAAGGGCAGCAAGCCTATGCCGACTTGGCCTACTTGCCTGCCAACACCAAAATTGCGTCATCGCTGCGCAACTACAAGATGTTGGTGGTCGACCCGCAAGAAAGTTTGGACGGCCGCGACAAATGGCGCAAGCTTTACGATGAGATCATCATTCGCGGCTCAAAACCATGAGTACCTCGCAAGCCACTGCAGATGGCGTAGTGCCAATGTCCAAGTTGGACATTCGCAACATGGGTCTCATTACCCTGGGCCATTCGCTCACGCATTGGTACCCCGCTACATTTTTCATGTTGTTGCCACTCATTGGCAATGAAATGGGTCTGAACTACAGCCAAATTGGCTTCATCATGACGTGCCAATATGCTGCGGGTGCACTTTCAAATGTCCCCGGCGGCATGTTGGTGGATGTGTGGGGTAAGAAGGGCCAACTGATGGCCCTTTCGCTTTTTTGGGTGGGCTTTCCTTACCTCATGATGGGCTTCAGTTCTCAGTATTGGATGTTGCTCATTTGCGTGATGCTGGTGGGCATTGGCAACAATTTGTGGCACCCCACGGCCATACCATTGTTGGGCAGCATGTTTCCCAAGCGCAAGGGTTTGGCGTTGTCATTGCATGGCATGGGCGGCAATGTGGGTGATGCGTTGGCACCCTTGGCGGTGGGTGCACTGTTAACCACTTTGTCATGGCGCGAAATTGTGGTGCTCAATGTCGTGCCTGGTGCGGCCATGTCGATGCTCATTTTGTTTTTCTTGGGCACCATGACATTTGCACCCAAGCTAAAAGCAAAACCGTCAGTCGAAGTCAATGATGCAAACTCTGCAACTGCTGCAACTGCTGCAACTGCTGCAGATTCAAAGGG
>CAMBXY010000174.1 GCA_945871945.1 Bordetella parapertussis | reverse complement strand
GATGAGGCTTTGTTCTCGCGTGGCGACGCTTCTTCTGAGCTCTACATTGTGCGCTCCGGTTCCATCACCTTGACGCATTCAGACGGCAGCAGCCACACCGCAGAGCGCGGCGACTTGCTGGGTGAAGTTTCTTTTTTGGCGCACCAAGCACACAGCACCACAGCCATTGCCGAGCATGGGCCTGCCGAGTTGCTGGTTTTGCACAAAACCCAGTACGACGAATTTTCACGTTCGCATCCTGAGTTTGCTTCTTCGGTTCGCGAGTTGGCAGCCCATCGTATGTTGGAAAACAAACGCCACCTCGACCAAGACGCTGTGGCCAAACAAGCTTGGGCCAATTTAGCCATTGAAGCGATTCGCAGTGGCGGCAGCGAAGTGCCCACTGCAACTGACTTGAACAATATGAAGGAAGAGCACAACAACGCCGGCATGGCGATTTGGTTGGGCAACTTGCTGGACGTGATTCCTGAGAGCTTTGTCATTGGCGCCGTCATGCTGTCTATCGTTGCCGCCAAAACCACGGCCGGCGTAACTTTGGGGTTTTGGGATGTCATGCCCCTCACCTTGGTGGGGGCGCTGTTTCTCGCCAACTTTCCTGAAGCATTGTCGGCCAGCGTGAACATGAAGAGCCAAGGCTTTTCAACAGCGAAGATTATTTTCCTGTGGTCTGTGCTGACCGTGATTTGTGCGGCGGGTGCGGCATTTGGCGCTTATGTGGGTGAGTCCATTCCGCACTCGGCCATGGTTGTGGTCGAAGGCATTGCCGCAGGTGCGATGCTGACCATGATTGGTTCAGCCATGCTGCCAGAGGCCGCACATTTGTCCACGCCCAATATGGCGGGCTTTTCTACTTTGGTGGGTTTTGTGTCGGCGGTAGGATTCAAGCTTTTTGAATAAAGCCATGGGTATGACCATGGTAGTATTTCACGGACTTAACTCCAATGGAAACCCGCCATGGCCACGCTTTCTGTCAAATTACCTGAAGCCACCAAATCAAAATTGCAACAACATGCCAAGGCACAAGGCACCACCACCCATGCCTTGATGGTCTCAGCCATTGAAGCTTCCATGGAAAGAAGCGATCAAAAATTGAGCTTTATGAAGCAAGCCTTGGTGGCGCAGAAAAAAACCTTGAAGTCGGGCGAAGCTTTTGACGGTGCGGGACTGAGTCTTTACCTCAAAGCCAAAGTCAGAGGCGAAAAAACCAAACGACCTGCCACGGTTAAATTGGCTCAACTTCAACCCAAAGCCACATGACGCGGTGGTTGATCAGTACGGATGCAGCAAATGATTTGGAGCAACTGGTTGATTTTTTACACGCTCAACTTTCTCCATACGCTGAAACAACGATTGATCTCATTTTGAACGGCTTGTCCCTCTTGGCCCAACACCCTGAAATAGGTAGAAAGGTGGAACACCATTTTCGCGAGTTGATCATTTCCCGCGGTAAGACAGGATATATCGCCCTGTATGAATACGATGAAGAAAGCGATGTGGTTTTGGTATTGGCCATTCGACACCAGCGTGAAGCGGGATACCATTGAAATTCATCGAAACAAAAGGAATGTTGTTGCTATGAACTTTTGCAAACCATGGCTTGTACTTCTCGCGCTCTCTTGGGCTCTCAGTGCGCACGCTCAAGATCAGATGTATGGCGCAGAACTCCAAGGTTTTGACTACCCAGCACCGGTGCAGAAATTCAGCTTTACCTCGCAGCAGCAGGCTGTGCACATGGCGTATTTGGATATACAGCCCACAAAACCCAACGGTCACGTTGCTGTTTTGCTGCATGGTAAAAACTTTTGCGCCGCCACTTGGCAATCGACCTACGAGGTACTGCAAGGCTATGGCTTTCGCGTCATCGTTCCCGATCAAATTGGTTTTTGCAAGTCCAGCAAACCCAGCGCTTACCAATACAGTTTTCAGCAACTGGCGCACAACACCCGTGCGCTGCTGAGCGCATTGGGCATTGCGCAAGCCACGGTCATCGGTCACTCAACCGGCGGCATGTTGGCCACCCGCTATGCGCTGATGTTTCCCGAATCCGTCAAGCAACTGGTGATGGTCAACCCGATTGGATTGGAAGACTGGAAGGCCATGGGTGTGCCCAGCCTCAGCATTGACCAGTGGTACCAGCGCGAACTGCAAGTCACCGACGAGCGGATACGCAACTATGAGCGCAGCACTTATTACGTGAATGAATGGAAGCCCGAGTACGAGCCCTGGGTGCAAATGTTGGCGGGCATGTTTCGCGGACCCGACAAGAAAACCGTGGCTTGGCATTCGGCCTTGATTTACGACATGATCTTTAACCAACCCGTGTTCTACGAGTTTGCACTGCTCAAAGTTCCCACCTTGCTGCTGATAGGTGAAAAAGACAATACCGCTATTGGCAAAGATTTGGTGAGTGCAGAGCTTAAGGCGCGCATGGGTCTGTACCCCGAGTTGGCCAGACGCACCGCCAAGCTGATTCCAGGCGCCACACTGGTGCTGTTCCCCGACCTAGGTCATGCGCCGCAAATGCAAAACCCCATGCGTTTTCACACCGCCTTGGTGAATAACTTGCTTGCTTTGGAAAATTGATTCAGCGCTGCACCCAGCCGCCGCACACGGGGAACACCTGCCCGACAAAGCAATCAGCTTTGTCTGAGCACAGATAGGCCGCAAACTCTGCGTCTTCTTCTGCTTTCACCAATCGCCCTAAAGGAACTTCACGGGCAAGCCGTTCTGCAAAGCGGGGGTTGGCCTGCAATTCGGGGGGGAAGTAGGTGGGGTTCTCCACAAAATTCTGTGCAATCGCATTGACTTGAATATTCAATGCAGCCAACTCCACACCCACCGCTTGCACCCATGCCAGTTGCGCACCGCGTGCAGCGCTGTAGCTGGATGCGCGCTTCATACCGCGCAAGGCACTGGCACTGCCCATGACCAAAAATTTGCCCCTGCCACGTGCTTGCATTTGCGGCAGCACTTCGCGCAACAAGCGTGGCAAGGGGTGAACCATAACGTTGAACACTTCGGTCCACTCAACGTCTTGCACCTCTGCGGCCGGCGTCGAGGGCGCGGTCATGGCCAAATTAGCAATCAAGACATCGATATGCCCATGGCTTTGCACCAACTCTTTTGAGGCATCAGGGAGGTGCAGCTGTCTTTGATCGGCCAGCACAGTCGCCCCGTGAGACGACAACACTTGGCACAAGGCCGGACCCATGAAATCTTCCGCTTGGGTGACCACGATTCTCAAACCCTGCAACAAACCACTCATAAGCAACACCTATTCGGGCAAGTCATCTTCAAGGAGTTCTGGCACCAAAGG
>CAMBXY010000173.1 GCA_945871945.1 Bordetella parapertussis | reverse complement strand
CGTTGGAAAATTTCTGCGTTGTCCCAAGGCAAAAGAATTTGCGAAGTACCACCCGCCAACAAAACAGGACGGTGTGCCGAGGGGTTGAGTGCCTTGAAATCTTCCAAATTAACTTCTGCCAAACGTGCAACCAAGGCCACATCCATGTCACGCGGCAAGGGGACGGTTTGGAAGTAGGGATGATCGGGAATGTGGGGCAGATAGATGCCCTTGCCTTGTGGGTCAGCGACCAAATTTTTCATGGCTTGAAGCTTGGGCACATACAGTCGCGTTTCTGCTGGCATCTTCAAATCCGTGTAGGACAGCGCCAGACCTGCGCGTTGGTTGCGACTGATGGCTTTGCCCACATTGCCTTCGCCCCAGTTGTAGGCAGCTAAAGCCAAATGCCAATCGCCAAACATGCGGTGCAGCCGTTGCAAATAATCCAGTGCTGCGCGGGTCGAGGCCAGCACGTCGCGGCGGTCGTCGCGAAAAGCGTTTTGCTTTAAATCAAAATCTTTACCAGTGCGCGGCATGAATTGCCACATGCCACTGGCACGCGCAGAAGACACGGCTTGGGGGTTGAATGCGCTTTCAATAAAGGGCAGCAAAGCCAGCTCGGTTGGCATGCCGCGGCGCTCTAATTCTTCGACGATGTGATAAAGGTATTTGCTCGAACGTGCAGTCATGCGCTCGATGTAATCGGGGCGAGCGGCATACCACTGTTCGCGGTCTTGCACCAAATCGACTTGCAGGTCGGGCATGGCAAAGCCTAGACGTATGCGTATCCATAAATCGGCCGGCACCTCCACCTCTGCCACCTTGGGGTTGCCCGTGGCCGCGTCGGGTAGGGCTTGCAGTTCGGTGGCTTCTAACGGCGCAGGGGTTTCGCTAGATTCTGATCTGGCTGCCAGGGGTGCGAGCCAAAGAAGGCTGAATAGAATGGGCAATACATACAAACGGCCCAAGCTTGGTGAGAGATAACTTTTTTTCATGGATCATCAAATTATAGAAACCTCTTGCGACTTGAACGATTGGCTGCAAACACCGGCCGGCTCTTACCTGCGTGAGTGGGAGTCTAGGCAGTTCGACAGCGTCATTGCCGACATCTTTGGCTACCATGCTTTACAACTGGGAATGTCCAGCATTTCGGCTTTGCAAAGCAGTCGTATCCGGCATTGCTGGGTGAGTGAAAACCAGGCCACTGTTGTTGCTACACCGAGTTTGCTCGCAGAAGATGTGGCTTTGCCGTTTGCCGATCAAAGCCTCGATTTGGTTGTTATGCCCCACACCTTGGAGTTCAGTCGCGACCCGCACAGCTGTTTGCGTGAGGTAGAGCGTGTACTGGTAGCCGACGGTCGCGTGGTGATTTGCGGCTTCAATCCCTTGAGCCTTTGGGGTTTGCGCCAGCAGCGTGCCAACTTCTATGCGCGCTTTGGCTGGAAGGATTATTTTTTGCCCTCGCAAACAGACTTCATCGCATATTGGCGACTGCGCGATTGGTTGCGCTTACTCAGCTTTGATATTGAAGGCGGCTGTTTTGGTGCTTACCGGCCGTCGGTTCATTCGGACAAATGGCTAGAGCGCTTTGCTTGGATGGACAAGGCCGGCGACCGCTGGTGGCCCATCTTGGGTTCGGTGTATTTTTTGGTGGCCATCAAAAGGGTCAGAGGCATGCATTTGATCAGTCCAAGGTGGAAGAAAGTAAGTCGCAAGCCCGTGGCCAGTGCAGTGCCAACAGTGAACTCCAGCAAAACTCCTCCATGAAGCTGGTTACGATCTACACCGATGGGGCTTGTAAAGGCAATCCAGGTCCGGGCGGCTGGGGTGCTTATTTGAGTTATGGCGACACTGAGCGTGATTTGTTTGGTGGTGAAACCCAAACCACCAATAACCGCATGGAGCTGATGGCGGTCATTCAGGCTTTAAAAGCATTAAAGCTAGCTTGCCATGTGCATCTTTATCTGGACAGCGAATATGTTCGCAAAGGCATCACCGAGTGGCTGCCCAGTTGGAAAGCGCGGGGATGGCGTACCGCTTCCAAGCAAGCGGTTAAAAACGCTGACTTATGGCAAACCTTGGACGAGGTGGTGTCTCAAAGCGGACACCATATAGAGTGGCGCTGGGTCAAAGGCCATTCGGGCGACCCTGGCAACGACCGTGCCGATGCGCTGGCCAATCAAGGCGTGCTGACGGTGCAAACGAGTTGATAATCATCTGAACCAATACTTAGGCATTTGATTACTATGGCTTCTAAAAACACGATCACCGCTGTGGCGGTTGTAGGTATTGCCATCGCTGCAGCGGGAGGCTGGTGGTACCAAAACAAACCTGCATCAACCAGCAGCGGGGCTGCGCCTGCTGCCGGCGCAACGCCTTCTGTGGCTGCTGGGGCCAAGCCAGGGGCACCAGCTGGCGCCCCCGCAGCGCCTGCAGGGCCGCCTCGCGCCATGGGCGTGGAAGTGGCCAAGGTCGAGACATCCCCCTTACGCGACGACGCGCAAACCGTGGGCACGCTCAAATCACGACAAAATATTATGTTGCGCCCCGAAGTGGCAGGGCGGGTGGTGGCCTTGGGCTTTGCCGATGGCAGTCAGGTACGCAAAGGCCAAATGCTGGTGCAACTTGACGACAGCTTGCAGCGCGCTGAAATACAACAGGCGCAAGCCCAAATGTCTATTGTTCAAGCCAACCACAAGCGCAACCAAGATTTGGTGTCACAAGGCTTTATTGCCCAGCGCTCGCTTGATGAAAGCCAAGCCAGTTTGCAGGTGGCGCAGGCGCAAGTGGCGCTCACCTGTGCGCGTTGGGAGCGTATGCGAATCGTGGCACCGTTCAGTGGCACGGTGGGTTTGCGCACAATCAATATAGGCGACTATGTCAAAGATGGTGCGGACATGGTCAATTTGGAAGACCTCACCCAGTTGTATGTCGATTTCCGTTTGCCCGAGCGCTACCAAAGCAAACTGTCAGCCAAGCAAACCGTGGAAGTTTTGATCGACGCCATGCCAGGCATCAACTACCAAGCCCGTATCGAAGCAATAGACCCGCTGCTTGACGCCAATGGTCGATCCATCAGCGTGCGGGCCATGCTGCGTAATGATGGCGCGACGGACACCCCAGGCAAGAAAGGTGTCCCCGCACTCAAACCTTTGGAGCCGGCAGTTGCCACACCTAACCCCGCGCCACCCGATACCGCATGTCAGCCCAAGCCGGCAATCATTGCCGATAAGTTCACCCCTCCAGGCCCTTTGCGCCCAGGCATGTTTGCGCGTGTCAATGCTTTGTTTGCAATTAAAAATGAAGCCTTATCCATCCCCGAAGAAGCCATCGTTCCCATGGGTGA
>CAMBXY010000172.1 GCA_945871945.1 Bordetella parapertussis | reverse complement strand
CATGGGTGGGTTGTCCAAGGGCCAAGGGTTGACGCCCGCAGGCGGCGTTTCCCATTTCAGTTGGGTGGGTGCGCCATCGTTGTGCCAAGCCCCATTTTTCAAGCTGTCATCGAGAGATCGCACAAAACCCATGTGGCCGCCCAAAGCTTGGTAGTCAGACAACTTCATGCTGAATTCAATCGGGGCCACGATGGCGGGCGTGGGCACGGTGCCAAAACTGTTGGCGGGCATGCGCAACACGTCCACCATCAAGGTGATGCCGCCACCTGGCCATATATAGGCCGGCGCACCGCCGCAGGTGACATTGACCAAGGCTTTTTTCACCGCCCGCGTAAGTTGTATGGGGTTGTCGGTGACGCCAGAGCGCAGGCTGCCACCCGCACCCGCCAAAAACAGCACAGACACCAAAGAGGGTTCGCAGTTCTCACCAATGCGTTCCACCACATGCTGCACCTCGGGCGGCATCTCGGCGGGCTGGGCTTGCAGCGCTTCATCCAAGACAAACCAAGCCGCATGTTCGCCGGTGGTGGACGTCATCAGCAAGCGTAAACCTGGCCAAGCTTCCTCAGGGTTCCACTCACCCAAAATAGACAGCGGGTCACTGATGTCAGTGCCGCCCCAGCCCGTGCCTGCGGCAGCCACTTGGAAATAGCGCCCCGGCGTGGACTTGCGCCCATTGATGCGTATCCCGCTGGGCGGCATATGCAAACCGCGCCCTGCTTGGTGTTCGGTGAGCACACCGGTGATGTGGTCATCCACCACCACCACCTCGTCACACAAGCCCAACCACTGGCGCGCAAACATGCCCACCGCCGCCGAGCCGCAGCCCACGCGCATGCGTTGCTCTGGCACGCCATCGACTACCGGCGCACAGCCGGCTTGCAAAACCACCTTGGCGCCGTTTTCAATCTGCACTTCTGCGGCTTGCTGGTTGCCTAAGCGATGCATTAATTCCAAAGCCATGCGCCCTTGTTTTTTTCCGCCGCCGGTGAGGTGGTGCACGCCGCCCAAGCTGAGCATTTGCGAGCCGTACTCGGCGGTGGTGACATGGCCTATTTCTTCGCCTTGGTAAAGCACAGCAGCACGCTCGTCACCCAAATACCTGTCGGTGTCTATCTTCACCTTCAAGCTGCAATAGCTGAAGATGCCTTCGGTGACCACCGTGACCATGTCCACGCCCTTGGATTTGGACGCGACGATAAAAGGTGCCGGTTTGTAATCGGGGTAGGTGGTGGAGGCACCAATGCCTGTAATAAACACACCGCGCTCGGCGCTGTCGATGGCGGGCAAGGTTTGGGGGGAAGTTTCTGCCTCCAGCCGCGCATGCAAAGCCTGTGCTTCGCTGCTTTGGGATTGTTGGCTTAAGAACACCACGGGGTCGAGTCGCACCAGCAAGCCGCCATGGTTGGCGTAACGGTCGCAAGCACCCACACGCCCCTCTGAGATATGGCACAGCACCGGACAAGCATTGCATTCCACCTTGCCCTCGCGCACCGGCCCATGGCGCGGCTCAACCCGCTGCAAGCCCAAGGGCAAGCCGTCGCTATGGGTGGTGGTTGGTGAAGCCATCCCCTATTATGCTGGGGCGCGTGGCAGAATCATTTTCCAACGCAAGCTTTCAGGAGAAGCCCATGGCCAGCGCCACCCCAGACGAAGCCTCAGGCAAAGTTGTGATTAAAAACATTGGTTTGCTGCTCTCGGGCGACATAGACCAGCCCATCTTGGCGGCAGACACCATCGTGGTGATAGACGGCCTCATCACCGCCGTGGGGCGCTTCAAAGACCTCGACACCGAGGGCGCAAAAACCACCATTGATGTGCGCCAGACCTGCGTGGCACCTGGCTTGATCGACAGCCATGTGCACCCGGTGTTTGGCGACTGGACGCCCAGGCAAAACCAAATCGGCTGGATTGACTCCACCATGAACGGCGGCGTGACCACCATGGTCTCGGCGGGTGAGGTGCATTTGCCGGGTCGCCCCAAAGACATCGTTGGCTTGAAAGCCTTGGCCATCACCGCGCAACGCGCTTTCAGCAACTTCCGCCCCGGCGGCGTGAAAGTGATTGCCGGTGCGCCCATCATCGAAAAAGGCATGACCGAGCACGATTTCGCCGAACTCGCCGCCGCCGGTGTGACCCTTTTGGGCGAGGTGGGTTTGGGCTCTGTGAAAGCGGGTTACGAGGCCAAAGAAATGGTGGCGTGGGCGCGCAAGCATGGCATACAAAGCACCATACACACGGGCGGGCCGTCCATCCCTGGCTCGGGCCTGATTGACAAAGATGTGGTGCTTGAAGCCGATGCCGACGTGATTGGTCATATCAACGGCGGACACACGTCATTGAGCGAAGCGCATGTCTGCGAGCTGTGCGAAAAATCCAGCCGTGCGATTGAAATTGTGCACAACGGCAACGAGCGGGTCGCCATCGCTGCGGCCAAAGCCGCGCTGGAATTGAAATGCCCGCACCGCGTGATTTTGGGTACCGATGGGCCTGCGGGTTCGGGCGTTCAACCGCTGGGCATGTTGCGCATGGTGGCACTGCTGTCCAGCCTGGCCAATATTCCGGCTGAACTGGTGTTTTGCTTTGCCACCGGCAACACGGCGCGTATCCGCAACCTGAACTGCGGCTTGATTGAAGTGGGCCGCGCAGCCGATTTTGTGTTCATGGACCGCGCCCAAGAAACCGCAGGACGCACCCTTTTAGAGAGCGTGCAACTGGGCGATATTCCTGGCATTGGCATGGTGATGATTGACGGTTTGGTGCGCTGCCACCGAAGTCGCAACACACCGCCTGCCACGCAGGTGCCGGTGGTGGTTTGAATTGAGTGCCACCCACAGTGCTGAGCCACTGCTGCATATTGCAGATGGCGTGGCGGCCATCACGCTCAACCGCCCTGCGCAACGCAACCGCTTGGAGAACGCCGACTTGTCGGTGTTGTTGCAACATTTCGATCACATCAACAATGATGAAAGCGTTCAGGTGGTGGTGTTGACGGCCAACACCACCGATCAACCCAAACCCGTGTTCTGCGCTGGCTACGACATAGGCGGCTTTAGCGATGCAACCCATGGCTCCACCGCTTTTGAAAAAGTGCCCGAGGCTTTAGCGCAACTGCGCCCCATCACCATTTGCGCGCTGAACGGCAGTGTGTATGGGGGTGCCACCGATTTGGTGCTGGCCTGCGATTTGCACTTGGCGTTAGAGGGTGTTGAGTGGCGCATGCCGGCGGCGGCTTTAGGCTTGCACTACTACCCCAGCGGTTTGCAGCGCTATGTCAGCCACTTTGGTGTGGCCGCTGCCAAGCGGGCTTTTCTCACTGCACAGGTTTTTAATTCTGCCCAATTGCAAGCCTTGGGATTGTTTGAAAGCTTTTCTT
>CAMBXY010000171.1 GCA_945871945.1 Bordetella parapertussis | reverse complement strand
GCAGGGCTGAGCTTGCCACCCAGCGCCTTGATTTTCACTAAAACAGGTTTGCGTGTGGCCACTGTTTCAGCTGAAAACAAAGTGGTCCTTAAAACTGTCGTGATTGGGCGTGATTACGGAAATAAAGTGGAGTTGTCTTCAGGCTTGGAGTCAACTGATCGTGTCATTGAAAGCCCACCCGATGGCGTCACCGACGGTGACCTGGTGAAAGTAGCGCTTGCAGAACCGAAAAAATAATTGAAATCATCTAAAAAAACAAAAAAGGATTTCTTGACGCAAGATGTCAAATCCGTTGATAATTATTGTTGTTATTGATATTGTTTCTGCCATGTGTTCAATACATAAGGATTTTTGGTTTAAATCATGTTGAAAAATGTTGATTTCAAACCTACCGAAATTTGATGACACTTGTAATTTTTTGCCCTTTTCGCAGTTTGAAGTTCGCACCATGTATCCCTCGGAGTTGATGCGTGTTGTTTGACCACTGCGCCGAATGCCAGCGTTGCTGTAACGTTGAGTCGGGCTATCCCCCCCTCGAAATCACTCTCACCCAGCAAGAAGAAAAAAAACTTGGCAGTATTTGTATACAAATTAAGTGCGACCACCTCGGCAGCAATGGCTGCATGCTTGGCGACGACAAACCTTTTGGTTGCACTCTCTATCCTTTGAGCTACAACCCACAAAAACAAAATTTCTATTTTGATGCTGATTGCCCTTTGATGGATGTGTATATCCAAGGCTTGGCAGACAGCCAAAGCGAGGCCTCCGCGCATTTGGCCAAAGTTTCTGCCGGTGTCGCGAAACTTGAACTGAGCGACCCTGTTTTTTTGCAGCAAAACTTCGAGGTGGACAAGTCGTATTTCGACTTGAAAAAAATCACACCCACTAAAAACAAAACTAAACCTAAAAAATCATCACAAAAGGCAACACTATGAATGGCACGCTTTATCAGTTCAAACCTGCAAACCTATTTTCTACTGCGCCGCGTGTGCGGCATGTGGGTTACCAAAGTTGGACCGAAGACAACTTATTGGTTGCAAGCGACCATAACGACATTCTTTACTACACCACCCGTTGGGATGCGCTTTGCCCCTACATCAACGTTTCAGATGAAATGCTGTCCTTTGCGCCACGTCCTTTTGTGGTGTACGCCTTGCCACCCGACAGCCCTTATGGCGTACCCATCAACGATAAATACGGCTTGGTCGATACTTTCGCCGATGACTTTTGGAGCCAAGAGCGTCGCGAGAGAAAATTTCGTGAACTTGATAAGCAATACAAACATTTCACCTACACCGAAACACTTATTCCTGGCAGCCAATTGACTGTCGACGAGATGTTTGAAATGGGTGGCGAGCACTTTGCCAACTATTGCATCGATGACCGGGAAGTAGAAGGCTTTGTCGACTATGTGCGCGACCTTGAAGTGTTGGTGCTGAAAGTTCACGACACCGAAGGCGAATTGGTGCTTACCGATGTGTCTATTTTGTTGCCCAAATACAACCAGCTGTATGGCAGTTTTTGTCAATGGAACCGCGCACATAAAAATCGCTCGCCTGGCATTTATGCATGCTTACAGGCTTGTCGCTGGGCAGCCAAAAATGGCTTGCGCTATTACAACTTAGGGCCGGTGGATGACTATGGTTACAAGGCATTGTTTGTGACCGACTTTGAACCTATTTATGCCATGGCGCTGATAGACCCAGCTCACCCCTTGGCCACAGACCCCACCTCACCATTGGTGACCGACTTCAAACCCCACCAATTCAACCAAATCTTGCGCGACCTGCCTGTTTCTGCTCAAGTGGAAGAACCCATGGTCATGGCCATGGCGGGCTGATCTGACATCAGAAAAAGTGCTTTTCACCAAAGCTGATGTCGTAATCAATAAATAGCTCTTCGCCCTCGCCAATGGCTTTGAGGCTGATTAAAACACCCGCCTTCTTAAACTTCAAATTGGGTTTTTTGGAATGGTTGAGGTAGACCGCCAAATCGAACGAATTAAGGCCAATGGTGGGGACAGACACTTTTTTCTTGTCGTAAAAGCAAAAGGTATCGATTTGTTGGCGCACCCCTTTGGGTAAATCTTTGATCAACTTCTTGCTGATATCTAACTCTTTAACGCGCAAATAACTTTTCAGCGGGTTGATGCCTTTGGGGATGGGGCGAATCGCAAATACACCGATGCCATGAATGGGTGAAACCCCCAACTTGCAGTAGACCTCTTCATGCAAATGCTCAAGTAGTTTTTTTTCTGAGATGGGCATTTTTACTCCAATGCTTGATAGACCAATTGCTTGACCATGCGGCGATAGTATTGCCTTATGGGTCCTGGGGTTTGAGCCATCAATACGCCAATGAGTTGCTCTTTGGGGTCTACCCAAAAGAAGGTGCCACCCGCGCCTGCCCATGCATAGTCGCCCTCTGAGCCCGGAACACTGGCCATGCCCGCCCCTTGGCGCACCATGAATCCCAAACCAAAGGTATAGCCTTGCACGCCCATCAGCAGTTCACCTGGTTGCAGTGGCGTGGCGACTTTGGCGCCTAAGTGATCGGCAGTCATCAAGGCCACAGTGGTTCTGCTTAGGTAGCGTCGGCCATCTAGACTGCCGCCGTTGAGCAGCATTTGGCAAAACCGCAGATAGTCGTCAGCCGTGGTGGTCATGCCCGCGCCGCCAGACTCATTGCCTTGGGGCTGGGTAACGTCGAGCATTTTGGCCATGGGCGCTTGGGTTAAGGGGTCGATGGCCAAGGCTTGTGCGAGTCGATCAATTTTGTTGGCAGGAACCACAAAATGCGTGTCCTTCATACCCAAAGGCTTGATTAGCTTTTCGTCAAGCAAGATGCTTAATGGTTTTTTACCCACCACCTCGAGCACCCGTCCCAGCATGTCGGTAGACAAACTGTATTCCCAGGTACTGCCTGGTTGCCACTGCAAAGGCGCTTTGGCAAAGGCGGCGATTTGTTGCTCGGGCGTGAGGGTGATCCACAGAGAAGGTATCTCAGGTGAGAACAGGCCGGCTTGCTGGTAAGCGCTCTTCATGCTGGGGGATCGCGTGAATTCCGCATAGGTCAAACCCGAGGTGTGGCGCAATAAATCATGCACCGTGATTTGACGAACAGCCGGCACAGTGGCACCTGAGGCATCAGCCGGGTTGGCCATGACTTGCAAATTACTCAGGCTGGGTAAAAATTTACCCACGGGGTCAGCCAGCTGAAGTTGTCCTTCTTCGACCATCATCATGGTCAACACAGACACCAAGGGCTTGGTCATGGAGTAAGCGCGAAACAAACTGTCGCGCTTGAGAGCTTTACCGCTGGCAGGGTCTTGCAAACCCATGGCCTCGGCATGCACCACCGCCCCTTTGCGGGCAATCAA
>CAMBXY010000170.1 GCA_945871945.1 Bordetella parapertussis | reverse complement strand
ACATTGGGAAACTGCTGAAGCAAGTTGCGCTCGAAAGCGGGCAAATCAGGTGTTTTAAAAGCGGCCATGTAACTCAAGGGCACATCGGGCAAATTGTCTACCGGATAGATCACAAAGAAGTTGGCGCGCATTGAGCCCCAGTCGACTTTGCGAAGAGAGGTGACACGTCCTTCAGAAATCACGCCGCCCACATCAAATCGCAAACGATCGCCCATTTTCAAGCCGAGTGTTTTGGCAATGCCTATTTCAAGACTCACCGCATCGCGCTCGCCTTCTTTCCATTGGCCTTGAACCACGGGATTGTGTTCGGGTTTGGCCGAGCGCGCAGACAAGTTAAATTCGCGGTCGACCATTCTTTTGGCGCGGTCATCGGTGTAATCTGACGGGCTGACAGCCTTGTCGTTGACGGCGACCAAGCGGCCGCGGATCATGGGGTACCAATCGTAGCCTGTCACACCGGCTTGCTTCAGCGAGGCTTGAAAAGCTTGTGTTTGATCGGGCTGGACGTTGATGACAAATCGATCGGGCGCATTGACGGGTGTGGCTTTGCGCCAGCTGCTAATCAGATCGGTACGCAGCAACACCAACAAGACCAAGGCCAACAATCCAATCGACAATGCGCTGACTTGAACCACTGCATAGACGGGGCGCGCCATGACTTGGCGCGTGGCCAATAAGAGCCATCGTGGCGCGGTATCGGATGGCACCCATTTGCGCAAGAGTTTCAAAACCAACCAAGTGGCACCTGCAAATAACAAGGTAGCTATTGCAAAGCCACCGACTGTCATCAGGCCCAACTTCAAATCACGACTGGCCCACATGAGGGCGCCTGCAAAACCGAACAAGCCTGTGAGTAAAACACCCACAGACGCAGCTTGCATACCACCCATGTCGCGGCGTATGACGCGCATCGCAGGAACTTTGGCCAGCTGCAAAACAGGTGGCAGGCCAAATGCCAACAACAAAGTCAGGCCCATGCCCAGGCCCAACAGCGCAGGTGCGGCGGAACTGGGCGGCAGTTGCGCATCGACCAATCCCGCCAAAAGCCAAACAAAAGCGTGATGCACGCCATAGCCCAACATCACACCCAACAAGCTGGCCACCATGCCAGCGGCGATGAACTCAAAGGCATAAGCCACTGACAAGGTTTTTTGACTCTGCCCCAAGACGCGCAACAAGGCACACGCATCGAGGTGCTTGCTTGCAAAGGTTCTGGCTGCCAGTGCCACAGCCACAGCGCACAACAAGGCAGCAAGCAGGGCAACCAAATTCAAAAACTTTTCTGCCCGGTCTAGGGTTTGGCGCATTTCAGGACGGCCGCTTTCCATTGACTCAACTTGAATGCCGCGCACTTCTGGCTTGTCAACTTCCGCCCGAGCCCATTTTAAAAACTGTTGCACATTCACCTGTGACACATCACCCGAAACGGCCATGCGATAAGAAATACGACTGGCCGGTTGAATCAAGCCCGTGGCTGGCACATCGGCTTGGTGAATCATGACCCTGGGTGCAAAATTCATAAAGGCAGCACCGCGGTCTGGCTCGCGGTCAATGAGCGCCGCAATTTGGAATGATTTGTCGCCCAGCCAAATTGCATCACCCATCTGAAGGTTCAACACTTCAAGCAAAGCAGGGTCGACCCAGGCTTGCCCAGCTTGAGGCACATCGCGGGTTAGGCGAGTTACCGGTTGATTGTTGGCAGCGCCACCACTTTGCGAATTTTGCAAACTCATTTGCCCCCGCAATGGATAGCCTTCCGATACCGCTTTCAAAGCCACCAATTTGGTTTCGCCGCCTTTGGCATCGTCTGCGCGCGCCATGCTGGGAAAGCTCAAGGTGGAATTGGTTTTGAGACCGAGTGCTTGGGCCTTTTTCTGAAAATATTCGGCTGTGGGTTTGTCGCTGACCACCACGGCATCACCGCCCAAGAGTTGCCTGGCGTCTCGCCATAAACCAGCTTGAAGTCGATCGGAAAAAAATCCAACGGCGGTGAGTGCAGAGACCGCCAACACCACCGAAACAAAGAGCAAATTCAATTCACCGGAACGCAAGTCTCGCCAAAGATTGCGCAAGCCTAATTGCAATGAGCGCTGCCAAGAATGATTGCTTAAAACAACGGCAGGGTGCATGGCCGCTTTAGAAACTTCAGACGGCATCTTGAATCATGGACTTGCCAGATGAGCCTTCGGCCAGCTCGGCTTGCCACTTCAATCTGTGCGGTGCGCTGAAGCACAAGAATCGCTTGTTGGTGGCACGGCCAATGGCGCAAAGCTGCACCCGCTCGGCCACTTCCAAACCCATTTGGGTAATGCCACTGCGAGATACAGCAATGGGCACACCCATCTGCGCTGACTTGATGACCATCTCGCTGGTCAATCTGCCCGTGGTGTAAAAAACTTTGTCGTGACCGCTGACATCGTTCATGACCATCCAACCGGCAATCGTATCAACCGCATTGTGCCGGCCCACATCTTCGACAAACATCAGCATGTCTGAGCCCTTGAACAAAGCGCAGCCATGCACCGAGCCAGAAGATTTGTAAGTGGTTTCTTGAATGCGGATGGCGTTGACCAAGGCGTACAAAGTAGCCTGCGTGATGTGCGCATCGGCGGGCAATTGAATGGCATCGATGTCGCTGACCAAATCGCCAAACACACTGCCTTGTCCACAGCCAGTCGTGACCACACGCGCTGCTGTTTTAGGGCCAGCTTGGCTCAGGCCATCGCGCGTTTTAATGGCTGCTACACCAGGCTGCCCCAGTTCGCCTTCGCCCAAGGACCAGTCAACGGTGATCGATTCAATTTCACTCACGGATTGAATCAAGCGTTGGTTGAGCAAGAACCCCAGCACCAAGCATTCAGGACTGGCACCCAAGGTCATGAGCGTGACCAGTTCTTTCTTGTCCAAATACACAGTGAGCGCACGCTCAGCGGGAATGTGCACTTGAGAGCTTTCACCAAACTCGTTGACCACACTGATTTGACGCGTCAATTCTGCGTGGGCTTGGGTTAGTCTGGGTTTAAGGGCAGGAGCTAGCAACATGGGTTAATCTAAGATACAGCCTGAGCCTAACGCAAAAAGTCCCACGCTTTTGCAGCGAGGGACTTTCAACCTGATGAATTCAGGGAAAAATCAGGACTTTTTGGCAGGCGCAGCAGCGGCTGGAGCAGGGGCAGCGCCCGGTGCTGCAGGCTTAGCCGCTGCGGCAGGTGCTGCTGCGACAGCAGCAGGAGCGGCCGGTACAGCGGCCACAAAGGGGCCTGGATCTGCACAAGCTGGCGTAGCGACAGGAGGGCTAGTAGGCTTGCCACTGGATTTGGCCGTTTTGTAGTAGTGCGCCGCGACTTTTTCGCGTGACTTGCACAATTGAAAATCTGCGACTTTGTTGCCGTGGGCTGTTTTAGCGGCTGCTTCTGC
>CAMBXY010000169.1 GCA_945871945.1 Bordetella parapertussis | reverse complement strand
GCCGACTTTGGATTGATGGTTGATGTTGACGTTCCCTGGATTCCCAAAACGACGCGGGTCAATCCACAGGCGTATTGGGCTCAGTTGGATGTCGATGCCATCAAGCGCGATATTCCCATGTGGGGATTTCCATTGAATGCGCGCATCGAGGGCGACAGTGTTCGTTTGATTGCGCAATTGATCGAGATCATTGAAAGCAGTGCCACGCCAGAGTTCAAAGCAAAAGCGGCGGCCAGAGGTTTGGCTTTGCAAACGGCCCATGCGCAAAACCGACACAGAGCGGCATCCCTGGCCCAAGTTCCGGGCGTCGTCAACGCCATCAATCCGCATTACCTTTGCGCCGCCATAGGGCAGCAAATTAACTTACAAGACGTGGTGCTGAATGAAGCCATTCGCAACACCATGGCGGTGTTTGAGCAAATACCGCGCGAGGTGCCGGGAAGCTTGATGGGCTTGTCGGGGGGTGGTCTGGGTTTTTCAGCCGGTACAGCGCTGGGCATCAAGCTGGCGCAAGCTGACAACAGGGTGATTCATTTTGTCGGCGATGGCTCTTTTTACTTCAGCAATCCAAGCTCAGTCTATGCCCTTGCCAGTCAGTATGGCTTGCCCATATTGACGGTGCTATTGGACAACGGCGGTTGGTCTGCTGTGAAAGAGTCAACCTTGCGCATGTATCCACAAGGCCAAGCCAAAGACACCAACCAATTTGCTTCTGATTTGGGCTACTCCACAGACTTTGCAGCCATTGCCGAAGCGTCTGGTGCACATGGTGAAAGATTGGTAGATCCTGCGCAAGTAGAAGCTGCCATTGCAAGGTGTTTGGCGGCCTTGGATGCTGGGCGAAGTGCATTGCTTCATGTTCGCATCACGCCGCTCTGATTGAAAACGCCAAAAGGCGCAGACCCGGCAAATTAATTCTCAATATTTGACTCAATATAGACAGGAGATTGAAATGAAAAACTCAAAATTTTTAAATCACAAGCGCAAGACCATGGTGGGCTTAGGGCTCCTTCTTTTGGCAGGTCTTTGCGCCACAGCTCAAGCACAAACCGCATGGCCCAACAAAGCAATCCGCATTGTGGTGCCCTATGCGCCAGGTGGTGCCAATGATATTTTGGCGCGTGTTGTGGCTGAGAAATTAGCACCTGCGTTGGGCCAAGCCGTTTTGGTTGAAAACAAACCAGGTGCTGGCGCCGCTGTGGGCACCGAGTTGGTGGTCAAGTCGCCCCCCGATGGTTACACCTTGCTGATGGCTGCCAGTGGCCCCATTGTGTTCAATCCCGCCTTGGTGGCCAAATTGGCCTATAACCCTGTGACAGATTTGATGCCCATTTCATTGGCGGGTTCATTTCCCATGATTCTGGCGGTCAATGAAGCGTCGCCGGCCAAAACATTTGCTGAATTGGTGACCTTGAGCAAAGCCAATCCAGGAAAGTTCAACTATTCTTACCCTTCGGCTTCATTTCAATTGGTGATGGAGTTAGTTAAAACGAAGACGGGTTTGAAAGCCCTCAACGTTCCCTACCAAGGCAGTGCGCCATCGATCAATGCTGTGTTAACCCAAGAAGTGCAAATGACCCTGATCGATTCTGGTCCCATTGCGGCTTTGTTAAAGGCCGGTAAATTGCGCGCCTTGGGCGTCACCTCAGAGCAGCGCCTGGCCGCCTACCCGCAAGTGCCTACCTTGAAAGAGCAAGGCATCGATGTGTCGGTCAACTTTTGGAGCGGACTGTTGGCACCAGCTGGCACGCCTGCTCCCATTGTGAAGCGCTTGCAAGAAGAAGTGGCTCGCATCATGGCTTTGCCTGATGTGCAAGAGCGCATGGCCAAACTGGACATCAAACCTGTTGGCGGTTCATCTACAGATTTCGCCAAAGTGATTTCGCAAGAAATTCAGCTGTGGACTCAAGTGGCCAAAGAAAACAACATCAAAGCAGAATGACAGAAAAGCGAATAGCCATAGCAGGTGCAGGCATTGCAGGACTGACCACTGCACTTGCACTTTTGCAGCAGGGTTTCAAGGTGGACGTTTACGAGCAAGCTTCCCAGCTGGGTGAAGTCGGCGCCGGCTTGCAAATTTCTCCTAACGGCACAAGGGTGCTGCAAAGTTTAGGTTTGGAAAAAGAGTTGCTGCCTGTGGTTTGTCAGGCCAAGGGCAAAGAAATTCGCATGTGGAATACAGGGCAGCGCTGGAAGTTGTTTGATCTGGGTGACGACTGCTTATCGCGTTTTGGGGCCCCTTATTGGATGGTGCACAGGGGCGATTTGCACAAGATTCTGTTGGAGGCATTCAATGCGCGTTCAGACAAACCTGTTCGACTGAATGCGCGAGTTGTTTCCGCTCAAAGCACAGCTTCTGGCGCTGGCTTTGAGTTGCAAGATGGTAGCCAGCATCATGCCTTTGGATTGATCGCGGCAGATGGGGTTCATTCTGTTTTGCGCGAGAAATTATTGGGAGAAGACAAAGCGCAATTTACGGGCTTGCTGGCTTGGCGAGGGTTAGTTCCTATTCATACCATCTCTTCGCATTTACAAGCCCAAGTGGGTACCAATTGGGTGGGGCCAGGTGCGCATGTGATTACCTACCCTGTGCGCGGCGGACAATTGATGAACGTGGTGGGCATCATTGAAAAAGATGGCTGGCGCGGAGAATCTTGGACAGAGCAGGGAACACACGAAGAGTTGCTTCAAGATTTTGGACACTGGCATGAAGATGTGGGTGAGCTGATGCGCAAAATTGAGCAACCCTTTAAGTGGGCTTTGCTAGGCCGCTCACCTCAAAGAGGCTGGGCCCAAGGCTCGATTTGTTTGGCGGGTGATTCTGCGCATCCCACTCTGCCTTTTTTGGCGCAAGGCGCCAACATGGCCATTGAAGATGCCGCCGTCATGGCGCGCTGCTTGTCATTGCAAGACACCGCTTCAGAAGCTTTTGCGCAATTTGAAAGTTTGCGTTGGCAGCGCACGGCCGACATCGTGAACCGATCTAGCGACAACGCCAAGCGCTTTCACAACCCACAACTTTCTGTCGCCGACAAGGCAGTCGACTACGTGAGTGCTGAATGGGAGCCAGAAAAAGTGAGAAGGCGCTACGATTGGCTGTTTGAGTACGATGCCTTGAAGTTGGCCCTATGAGTTCAGGACTTGAGAAAGACGCCCCCGTTCTGATTGTGGGCGGTGGCCCAGTTGGCATGACCATGGCCCTTTGCATGGCCAAGAGAGGCATTGCCAGCGTCTTGGTGGAGATGAGGACTGCAGATGCCCTGCCTGATGTGAAGTGCAATCACATTGCCTCTCGCAGCATGGAGCTTTTCAGATCATTGGGAATTGCCCAAGACTTGCGCTCAGCAGGTCTGCCAGACAATTATCCGCATGATGTGTCTTACAGAACCAGCACATTGGGTGAAGAAATTGCCAGAATTCATAT
>CAMBXY010000168.1 GCA_945871945.1 Bordetella parapertussis | reverse complement strand
ATGCCGGGTTCGCCTTTGTCGAGGTAGCGCCATGCATCAAACAAGTTGGGCCCAAAGCCGGTTTTCTTGATGGACTTTAAAAACTGCTTAGGAATAATGGCGTCGGTGTCGACGTTTTCGCGGTCCATGGGGGCGACCAAGCCTTTATGGAGAGTAAATTTTTGCATGTGGGTTCCTCAGGCGAACTTGCGCACGTCAACAAAGTGACCGTGAATGGCAGCAGCTGCGGCCATGGCGGGGCTAACCAAATGCGTGCGCCCGCCGTTGCCTTGGCGGCCTTCGAAGTTGCGGTTGGAGGTGGAGGCGCAACGCTCACCCGGCTCGAGCTTGTCGGCGTTCATGGCCAAGCACATGGAGCAACCGGGCTCGCGCCACTCAAAACCAGCGGCCTTAAATATTTCGTGCAAGCCTTCTTGCTCGGCCTGCGCTTTAACCAATCCCGAGCCGGGCACCACCATCGCCAACTTGATGTTCTTGGCCACTTTCTGGCCCAGCTTTTTCACCACAGCAGCGGCTTCACGAATGTCTTCGATGCGGCTGTTGGTGCATGAACCAATAAACACCTTGTCGACAAACAAGTCGTTGAGTGCTTTGCCAGGTTGCAAGCCCATATAGGAGAGTGCGCGCTCAATCGCATCGCGCTTGCTGGCGTCTTTTTCTTTGTCGGGGTCGGGCACGATGCCGTTGATGTCGAGCACCATCTCGGGCGAGGTGCCCCAGCTGACTTGCGGCAAGATGTCTTCGGCCTTGAGTTCGACCACCGCATCAAACTGGGCGTCTGTGTCGGAGTGCAAGGTTTTCCAATAGGCCACGGCTTGGTCCCATTCCAGGCCGTTAGGGGAGAGGGGGCGACCTTTGACATAGGCGATGGTTTTGTCGTCCACCGCCACCAGACCCGCGCGCGCACCGCCTTCAATGGCCATATTGCACACCGTCATGCGGCCTTCCATGCTGAGTGCGCGAATGGCCGAGCCTGCAAACTCAATGGTGTAGCCGGTGCCGCCCGCCGTGCCAATTTTTCCGATGATGGCCAGCACCACGTCTTTGCCGGTCACGCCTTTGGCCAGCGTGCCTTCGACCAAGACGCGCATGTTCTTGGCTTTTTTAGCCAACAAAGTTTGCGTGGCCAACACATGCTCCACCTCAGAGGTGCCTATGCCGTGAGCCAGCGCGCCAAAAGCGCCATGTGTTGAAGTGTGCGAATCGCCACAAACCACTGTCATGCCGGGCAAGGTTGCGCCGTTTTCAGGGCCAATCACATGCACGATGCCTTGGCGCTTGGACATGAAAGGAAAAAAGGCCGCTGCGCCAAATTCTTTGATGTTAGCGTCCAGCGTGGTGATTTGTTCTTTGCTGATGGGGTCGGTGATGCCGTCATAGCCCAGCTCCCAACCAGTGGTCGGGGTGTTGTGGTCGGCAGTTGCCACAATCGAGCTCACCCGCCAAACTTTGCGGCCGGCTTGGCGAATGCCTTCAAAGGCTTGAGGGCTGGTGACTTCATGCACCAAATGACGGTCGATATATAAAACAGCCGTGCCGTCTTCTTCGGTATGGACGACGTGTTCGTCCCAAATCTTGTCGTATAGCGTGCGTCCCATGCGGGTTCCTAGCCTCAAAGTTGGCAAAAGAGATGATTTTAGGCAGTTATCTTCATTGGCTAAACTCTGCTACTTATAAATAGTGAATCTCAATCCTATGACTCAGCGCAAAGGCATTATTTTGGCGGGCGGTTCAGGCACCCGTTTGTACCCTGTCACCCAAGCCATCAGCAAACAACTTATGCCGGTGTATGACAAGCCTATGGTGTATTACCCGCTGTCCACACTTATGCTCAGTGGTATTCGTGAGGTGTTGGTGATTTCCACGCCCCACGACACGCCACGTTTCGCTGAGTTGCTGGGTGACGGTTCTCAGTGGGGCATGAGTATTCAGTATGCGGTGCAGCCCAGCCCGGACGGCTTGGCGCAGGCCTTCACCATCGGTAAAAATTTTGTCAACCACCAAGCCAGCGCTTTGGTGCTGGGCGACAATATTTTTTATGGTCATGATTTGGTCAAACAGTTGCACAGTGCCGACCAAACCCAGCAAGGCGCTACTGTGTTTGCCTACCATGTGCACGACCCCGAGCGTTATGGCGTGGTGGCCTTTGATGAACAGCAGCGTGCCATCAGCATCGAAGAAAAACCTCTGCAGCCCCACTCCACTTACGCGGTGACGGGCTTGTATTTTTACGACCAACAAGTGTGTGAGATTGCTTCCTCGATCAAGCCGTCGGCCCGGGGTGAGTTGGAGATCACAGACGTCAACAAGCGTTACTTAGAAATGGGGCAACTGGGGGTAGAAATCATGGGGCGCGGTTTTGCGTGGTTGGACACCGGCACCCATGAAAGCTTGATGGAGGCATCCAGCTTTATTGCCACCTTGCAAAAACGCCAAGGCCTGATGGTGGCTTGTCCCGAAGAAATTGCGTTTCACCAAGGCTGGATTGATGCCGCCCGTTTACAAAAACGGGGCGAAGCCTTGGCTAAAAATGCCTATGGTCAATACCTGTTGTCATTACTGAAATAACTGCCATGGCTTACCAAATCATTCCTACGGCATTGCCCGGCGTGTTGATCTTGGAGCCCAAGGTGTTTGGCGACGCCCGTGGTTTCTTCTATGAATCTTTCAACGCCCAAGATTTCGCCCAGGCCACGGGCTTGGAGGTGACTTTTGTGCAAGACAACCACAGCCGTTCTGCCCAAGGTGTGTTGCGTGGCCTGCACTACCAAATTCAACAACCGCAAGGTAAATTGGTTCGAGTCACCGAGGGCGAAGTGTTTGATGTGGCGGTCGACATCCGCCGCTCTTCACCGCATTTCGGGCAATCGGTGGGCGTGCATTTGAGTGCGGACAACAAGCGCCAAATATGGGTGCCGCCTGGCTTTGCCCACGGTTTTGTGGTGCTGAGTGCCAGCGCAGATTTTTTATACAAAACCACTGATTACTACGCCCCCGCTTACGAGCGCTGTATTGCATGGAATGACCCAAGTTTGGCGATAGATTGGCCCATCCATGCGCCACCTTTGTTGGCCGCCAAAGACGCGCAAGCGCCAAACTTGGCCTTGGCCGAGGTGTTTGTGTGACAAATTTTTGACATATTCCGCCATTAAGATGACTTCTTTTTCTGTTAGTGACTTATGAAAATTGCAGTGTTCGGTACGGGTTATGTGGGTTTGGTACAAGGTGCTGTGTTGGCAGATGCAGGGCACACGGTGATATGCGTCGATATCGATGAAAACAAACTTGCACGTTTGCGCAAAGGCGAAATCCCGATTTTTGAGCCCGGTCTCGAACCCATTGTGAAAAGCAATTTTGCCGAGGGTCGTTTGTTGTTCACCTCCGACGCCAAGGAAGCGATTGAGCAAAGCGAGGTGCAATTCATCGCTGTGGGCACGCCGCC
>CAMBXY010000167.1 GCA_945871945.1 Bordetella parapertussis | reverse complement strand
CGATAGCGCCCTGCGCCTTGACCACCTCAATCATGGCCAGCAAAGCTTGTTTGCTGGGCTCATCTATGCCTTGGAAACTCCATGTCAAATCGATGCCTACGCGCACACCTTTGAGCCCTTGGGTCATGCGGGCCAAGTAATCGGGCACGGGCAACAAACTGGCGGTGGGGTCTTTGGCGTCAGCACCGGCAATCACGCCTAAAATTGCCGCCGCGTCTGCCGCACTGCGGGTCATGGGCCCCAAATGGTCTAGGGTGGCGGCCAGCTCGAACGCACCATAGCGACTGACCCGTCCCCACGTGGGTTTGATGCCAGTGATGCCATTGGCCGCACAAGGAAAGCGAATTGAGCCACCGGTGTCCGAACCCAGCGAGCCAAAACACATGCCCGCGGCGGTGGCCACACCCGAGCCGCTAGACGATGCGCCTGGCCATTGGCCTGCGCCCCAAGGGTTGACCGGTGGCGTGATGTGGGGGTGATGGTCTGCGTAGGCGCCTTCAGTGAGTTGCAACTTGCCCAAAATCACCGCACCCGCTTCGCGCAGTTTGCGCACCACGGTGCCGTCTTCTGTGGGAATGTTGTTGGCGTGAATGGTCATGCCTGCCGAAGTTTGGATGCCCGCCGTCCAGCACAAATCTTTGACTGCCATCGGCACACCCTGTAGCGGCCCAATGATGTGTCCTGCCGCAATGGCAATGTCTGCCGCTTGCGCGTCCGCTAAGGCGTGGTCGGCCATGACCGTGGCATAACTTTTTAAACTGCCATCAAGTTGCTCTATGCGCGACAACTGCGCTTGGGTGGCCTCCACAGAAGACATTTGGCGCGATTGGATGCGCTTGGAAACATCCAGCAGTTCGGCGTAATGTGCTTGGTCTTGACTCATGACAAACCCCTTGTTGATGTTTTGCATTGTGCGCGATGGGGCCAAGACTTGTCCATCAAAAACTTTCCATTTCAAGTAAAAAGGACAAATTTTGCAGGCCATAATGGGCTTTACTTTCGCCGCACGACAAGCCTGTCATGCACCGACTTGAGGCAACGCCATGAGCTCATCACCCCGCTGGAAGCACCGCCCCACAGGCTCAACTTGGGGCGACTTTGGCCCTGATGATCAGTTTGGCCGCATGAACTTGCTGACCCCCGCCAAAGTGCTGCAAGGCGTTTCGGAGGTCAAACACGGTTTGAGCTTTAACCTGAGCTTGCCCCTGGACTTCCCCGGCGGTTCGGTGCTCAACCCGCGCCGCAGCCCGCCCGTTCTGCGCCCCACGGTGCGCAACGGCAAACCCAATATGAACTATCAACTGTGGTGCGACGACCCCTTGTGCACCGATGTGATCAGCGACGACTTGGTGATCATGCATTTGCAGTACAGCACGCAGTGGGACAGTTTGGCGCACGCAGGGTCTATGTTCGATGCCGATGGCGATGGTGTGCCTGAAGCGCTGTACTACAACGGCTTTCGCGCAGGCATCGACGTCATTGGCCCAGCCAACAACGAAGGCGCAGGTATTTTTGATTTCATACAAGTGCCACGCGAGTCCACTTCCTACGCCAAAGCTCTGGGCATAGAAAAAATGGCCGAGCGTTGTGTGCAAGGCCAAGCCGTGATGATCGACTTACACGCGCATCTGGGCAACAGCGGTGCGGTGGTGGGCTACGACTTGTTGATGGACATCATGGCCAAAGACAAAGTGGTGGTGGAAGCAGGCGATATGGTGTGTTTGCACACCGGTTTTAGCGAGGTGCTGCTGGGCATGAATAAACAACCCAACATTGCAGTGCTAGACAAAAGCGGCTCAAGCCTTGATGGGCGCGACGAGCGCTTAAAGCAATGGATCACCGACAGCGGCTTGATCGCCTTGATTGCCGACAACTACGCGGTGGAAACCTACCCTGCCCTGGCGCATGCAGGGGCTTGTGCATCCCTGCCTTTGCATGAGCATTGCTTGTTCAAACTTGGGGTTCACTTGGGCGAGTTGTGGCATCTGACACCCTTGGCCCACTGGCTGCGCGCCCATGGCCGATCAAAGTTTTTATTGACTGCGCCACCGCTGCGTTTGCCTGGCGCGATTGGCTCACCTGCGGCGCCTATTGCCACGGTCTGAGCTTAAAGATTAAACGGTTCTGCCACCATCCACCGGCAACTCCACACCGGTGAAAAATTCCGCTTCGGGACTGGCCAAAAACAAAGCAGCAGCAGCCACATCGCTAGGCAAAGAAAAACGCCCCAAGGGAATAGAGCCCAAAAACTTGGCGCGGTTTTCAGGGGTGTCGGGCATGCCCATGAATTGGCTGATCATGCCTGTCTCGCCCATCACAGGGCAAATCGCGTTGACGCGAATCTTGTCGGGCCCAAGTTCAACCGCCATCGATTTGGAAATGATATTGACCGCGGCTTTGGAACCGTTGTACCAAGTCAAGCCAGGCCGCGGTCGTATGCCAGCGGTAGAGCCCACATTCAGAATGACGCCGCCTTTGTTTTTGCGCATCAACGGCACCACGGCATGGGCCATGTGAAAAATGGATTTCACATTGATGTTGTACACGCGGTCAAATTCTGCTTCGGTCACTTCCAGCATAGGGCGGTTCAAGTGGGTGACACCTGCGTTATTAACGACGATGTTGGGTATGCCAAAGGTTTTAACGGTGTAGTCAACCAAGGCTTGAACACTGTCCGCCTTGGCGACATCGCAGGTGAATGCACTGGCGTTTTCGCCCAGTCGGTCGGCCACCGCCTTGGCCGCGTCACCGCGAATATCGGCAACGATGACCTTGGCACCTTCTTGCACATACAGTTGCGCAATACCTTCACCAAAACCGCCGCCTGCGCCGGTGATGATGGCAATGTGATTGAGTAATTTAGCCATGGAACACTCCTTTTCAGCCATGATAGTGGATGAGGGTTTTGGTGGCGCTCACCTCTTCAAGAGCCAAAAAACCTTTTTCGCGGCCGTGGCCGCTTTTCTTGAATCCGCCAAACGGCAACTCCACGCCACCACCTGCGCCAAAGGCATTGATATACACCTGCCCTGCTTTGATGGCCTTGGCAACACGCTGCTGGCATCCACCGTTTTCTGTCCACACAGCCGCCATCAGTCCGTAGTCGGTGCCATTGGCCAAGGCAATCGCTTGGGCCTCGGTTTCAAACGTCATGGCTGCCAACACAGGCCCAAAAATTTCTTCTTGCGCACAGCAATGGTTGGGGGGCACATGACCCAAGAGTGTGGGTGTGACGTAATAGCCTTTATCGGGCAAGCCTGCAGCCAACACACCCTGCGCCACGATATCAATGCCAGACTTTTTCGCCTCACTGAGGTAGTGCGCAACCCTGTCGCGCTGCGCCATGTTCACCACAGGGCCACAGTCCAAGTCCATATCAGGCGTACCGACTTTGATTTGCGAAAATTTTTGAGCCAGCATGTCCATGGTGCGTGTGTAAATGCTGCTGTGAACAATCAAGCGACTGCC
>CAMBXY010000166.1 GCA_945871945.1 Bordetella parapertussis | reverse complement strand
TTGTACAAACACCATTTCGGCTTGCTGCGCAAAGGTCTGCAAGCATGGATGCATGGAGAGACGCAACCCGCAGGCATGCCGCTTTTCACCGATTTTGTGCAAGGCATACAAGACGCCATGGCCCATGTGCGCACCCAGCACAGTGGCGATGTGTTGATGGTCTCCAGTGGCGGGCCCATTTCTACCGCAGTGGGTACGCTGTTGGGCACCCCGCCCGAGAGCATCATCGAAATGAATATGCGGATTCGCAACACAGCGGTAAGCGAGTTGGTGTTTGGCCCCAAGCGCCACACTTTGGTGAGTTTCAACACCATCAACCATTTGGATGCGCCCGCCTACCGCGACTGGGTGACCTTTACCTGAAGGGGGCTGGCGGCTTAAATCAGCGGTGTGAAGCGCTGCAACTCTTGCAGCAGTTTGGCTAATTGAACGCCCACCGCTTGTAAAAGCGCTTGGCCTTTTTCAGCCGTGGCTGCTGAAGCATTGCCAGCTGCACCGTGCGGGTTGTAATCTTGCATATGCCAGCCTAGTTTGGCGCTTTTGCCGTCACCTAGCAAAGTAAAGTCTTTGGAGCGCTGCTCTGAAGCTGAGGCGAAGTGTTGCGCCTCGGCCATGCGCACCTTGTGTGGCGCGATGGCCAGCATGAGCGAGGTTTCCATGTCGCCACCATGCACGCCGTAGCGCTGCTCATGGGCGTCAAAGGCGTTGAGCGCTTCGCCCAAGGGCAGTTGGTACCAGTTGCAACTGAACACGGTCAAGCCACAGTGGCCGCGCAACTCGCGCGCCACCACATCCATCAGCCCCATATTGCCGCCGTGGGCGTTGAAGAGCAACAGTTTTTTCACGCCACTGCGGGCCACAGACTCACCCAAACTGCACCACTGCTCGATGACCGATGAAGGCGCGAAACTGAGGGTGCCGTCGTAGGCGGCGTGTTCGCTGCTCAGGCCCACGCTTTGGGTGGGCAGCACCAGCACCGGCTCGGTGGGGGCTAAATGCGCCAGCGCGGCACCCAGCATGGCGTTGACCAAATCTGTATCCACACTCAGGGGCAAATGCGGGCCGTGTTGCTCGGTGGCGCCCAGAGGCAAAACCGCCACGGCTTGCTGCAAATCAAGCTCGGCAAAGTCGGTGGTGATGCAATCGGCCCAGTAACGTGGAAAAACCTTCATGCGCCGCATCTTAAGGGCTTGGTTAACATGCGACATATGCACATGCTTTTGTTTCGTTTTTTCTGGCTTTTTGTCGCTTTGTTTGGCTTGGGGCTGGCTGCCAGCCAAGCCCAATTACCTGCGCGCTCGGTGGTCACCACCCCCCAAGTGCGCGCCGAGTTGGTGGCGCATGCGCCCCAAGGCTTGCAAGCGGGCCAGCCAGTGCTGCTGGGTTTGCTGCTGAAACACCAACCGGGTTGGCACACTTACTGGCTTAATGCCGGCGACAGCGGCTTGGCTACACAGCTCGCTTGGACGCTGCCCAAAGGCCTGCAAGCCGGCAACACGCTTTGGCCGATCCCGCAGATGATCCGTGTGGGGGAGATGGTGAACCATGGGTTTGAAGGCGAGGTTTTGCTGGGCGCACCTATGACCTTCACGCCAGAGTTTTCAGCTTCAACCCCATCGGTTCGGGTGCAACTCAAAGCCAGTTGGCTGGTATGTAAACAAGAGTGCATCCCGCAAGAAGGCCAGTTTGAACTTCAGCTGCCTGTGGCCAGCAGTACCGCACCCCTTGCCAGCGCGTTTGAGCAACTGCAAAACGCACAGCCACGCAACTTGCAGCCAGCCATTCAATCAGCCCAACTGTCATCTGCAGGTTTGGCGCTGACTATTCAGGGTTTGGCACCCAGCTTGCAAGGCAAAGACTTGCAAATCTTCACCGAACACACCGAGGTCTTGGCCAGCGGCTTGGGGCTCACCCCCAAACAAGGCCAATGGCAAGGCAGCGACTATGTGTTGCAAGCGCCGTTTCACAGTTTGCGCAGTGAATCGCCGGCCAAACTGGGCTTGCTTATTGTTGCGGATGAGCCAGCGCAGGCTTGGCGGGTGGAGGTGGCGGTCAAAGGCGATTGGCCCCCAGAGTCAGCGCCAGCAGTCGCTGGCAACCTCCCCAATCCAAGCCCGCCCGTCGAGCCCATGGCGGCCAGTACAGCCAGTCTGCCCGCGCTTTTGGCAGCTTTATTGGGTGCTTTTTTAGGCGGTTTGTTGCTCAACCTCATGCCTTGTGTGCTGCCGGTGTTGGCCATCAAAGTGCTTTCTCTTACCCAACACCATCACAACCAAGCTGAGCGCCGTGCCATTGGCGTGGTGTATGCGCTGGGCGTGATTGCCAGCATGCTGGCGCTGGCGCTGTTGGTGGCGGGCTTGCGGGCCTCGGGGCAACAACTGGGCTGGGGTTTTCAGTTGCAGTCGCCACTGGTGGTGTCCATGCTTGCATTGGTGTTTACTTTGATCGCCTTGAACCTTTTGGGCGTGTTGAATTTTCAAGCCCATTGGAGCAGCGGTTTGGCGGCGCAATGGGTGCGTCACCCGCTTGCAGATGCTTTTCTTTCGGGTGTTCTGGCGGTGGTGGTGGCCGCCCCTTGCACCGCCCCGTTCATGGGCGCGTCCGTGGGCATTGCCCTGACTTTGCCGCTGTGGCAGGGTCTGTTGATCTTCACCGCTTTAGGTTTGGGACTTGCCCTGCCTTTCACGCTCTTAACTTGGGTGCCGGCTTGGGCGCGCTGGTTACCCCGCCCAGGAATATGGATGGAGCGGCTGCGACAAATGTTTGCCTTCCCCATGCTGGCCACCGTGGTTTGGTTGCTGTGGGTGCTGGGCCAGCAAACCAGCATCGATGGCATGGCGGTGATGCTGGCCTTGCTTTTGTTGGTGTGCGCCTGTGTCTGGGCCTTGGGTTTGACCGGTCGCGCCAAATGGCTGGGCCTTGGTTTATGGGGCGGGTTGTTGGCGGTATTGCTTTTCACTTGGGGGCCGCTGGTGTGGCAAGAGCCAGCAACCGAGCGCAACACCCAAACTGCGTCCTCTTCCGAATGGCAAAGCTGGTCTGAAGACAAGGTGCAAACCGCACTCAAGCAAGGCCGTCCGGTGTTCATTGATTTCACCGCCGCTTGGTGCGTCACTTGCCAAGTCAACAAACAAACCACATTGCGCCACCCGCAGGTGCTGAAAGCCTTTACAGATAAAAATGTGCTGCTGCTGCGCGCAGATTGGACCCGCCGCGACCCGGCCATCACCCAAGCCTTGGGTCGTTTGGGGCGCAGCGGTGTGCCGGTGTATGTGCTGCAGTCGCCCGGCCAGCCCGCCCAAGTGCTGTCTGAGGTGCTCAGTCCTGACTTGATGCGCCAAGCCTTGTCCCTCATTCCCCTGCCACAATCAGCTCTATGAACGCTACACTTTTAAACGACACCTTCATCCGCGCCTGCTGGCGCCAAGCCACCGACCACACCCCTGTTTGGCTGATGCGCCAAGCGGGTCGCTA
>CAMBXY010000165.1 GCA_945871945.1 Bordetella parapertussis | reverse complement strand
CCCGCCTTCATGACCTCGGAGCTTAAAAGCGCTTTCATGATTGGCTTCATGATTTACATCCCGTTTGTGGTGATAGATTTGATTGTGGCCAGCGTGTTGATGTCCATGGGCATGATGATGCTCTCACCCATGATCATCTCTATGCCATTTAAGTTGATGTTGTTTGTGTTGGTGGATGGGTGGACCTTGGTGATGGGTTCACTGGCGGCAAGTTTTATTTACAAGTGAGGCAGCAATGGACACAGCCACGGTGATCGATTTAGGGCGACAAGCTTTATGGATGACGATACTGATTTCTGCGCCCATGTTGTTGGCGGGCTTGGTGGTGGGTTTGATCATCGGTATTTTTCAAGCAGCCACCTCTATCAACGAGCAAACTTTGAGTTTCATCCCTAAGTTGGTGGCGATTGGCTTAACGGCCGCTGTTTTTGGCGGCTGGATGATCAACAGCTTGGTCGACTACACCAAAATTTTGTACGGTCGCATACCTGGTTTGTTTGGCTAAGCGCTGATGAATATAGAGATGCTCAATTTGCTGGACAAGTTTTATGCCTTGGTCTGGCCCATGCTGCGCATCTCAGCTTTTTTGGCTTTTGCTTCTATCTTTTCGATTCGCGCCGTCAGCCTGCGCATACGCTTGTCTATCTCTGTTGTGCTTGCTGTGTTTTTATCTTTGCACTTGGACATCCCGCGCATTGACCCCGCCACGGCTGAAGGCCTCAAAGAAATTGTGAACCAGTTGTTTGTGGGCTTGGTCATGGCCTTGATCATGCAACTCGCCAGCGCCAGCATGGTGGTTGCGGGTCAAGCGGTGTCGGGTTCCATGGGTTTGTCTATGGCCAATATGATTGACCCCTCGTTTGGTAATGTTCCCGTCATCTCACAGTTTTTCACCATCCTGGGTACCTTGGTGTTTTTGTCCATTGGCGGGCACTTGATTGTTTTTGGTTTGCTGCTGGAGTCATTCACCTTGTTCCCGATTGGCAAGAACTTGTTGACACAAGACTTGTTGGGCAAGGTCACCGCTTGGGGTGCGCTGATGTTTATCGCCGCCCTTCTGATTTCTTTGCCAGTGGTCATCACCTTGTTGTTTGTCAATATCGGTGTGGGCTTTATCACCCGCGCAGCACCCAGTTTGAATATTTTCTCGGTGGGCTTGCCGGCTTTGCTGATTGCAGGTTTTGTGGTGCTGTGGTTGTCTATTCCCAGCGTGATCCAACGCATCACTTGGCTGTGGGTGCAAACCTTTAGCCAGATGCGCAGCCTTTTGACGGGAGGTTGACAGCATGGCTGACGACTCCTCAGAACGCAATGAAGAACCCACCGCGCAGCGACTGAAAAAGGCGCGTGAAGAAGGGCAAATTGCCCGCTCGGTGGAATTGTCGACCGCTGCGCTTTTGGTCACGGCCACCCTGTTTTTCAGCTTGGCGGGTGGTTATATGTTCAGCCGCTTAGGCGCTTTGTTTACAACGCAGCTGCAGTTTGACCGCAAGGTGATGGACAAAGCCGAGTTGCTGCCCGCCATCTTTTTTCAATCGGTGCTGGATGGCTACAGCTTGATCTTGCCTGTGATGATTTTGTTGGCGGTGGTGGCCGCTTTGTCGACTGTGCTGAGCGGCGGTTTGGTGTTTTCTTTGGGCATGCTGGCCCCCAAATTCAGCAAGCTCAATCCCCTGTCGGGATTCAGCCGGATGTTTGGTATCAAAGCCTTGATTGAGTTGGTCAAGTCGATTTTGAAGTTTGGCCTCATCGGTTTAATTTTGTGGATTTCGGTCTCTAACAACATTGAAGATTTGGTGACGCTCAACCGCCTAGATTTGGGAACAGCCGTCAAGCATGCGGGCAGCATGATTTTGGATGCGTGTTTTTGGATGAGCATGGGCTTGGTGTTGATTGCCTTGCTTGACGTCCCCTTGCAGCAGTACCAAGTGAATAAAAAACTCAAGATGACCCGCCAAGAGGTCAAAGATGAGATGAAGAACTCTGAAGGTCGCCCCGAGGTCAAGGCCACCATTCGCCGGCGTCAGCGAGAGATGGCCAACAGCCGCATGATGGCCAAGGTCAAGGATGCCGATGTGGTCATTACCAACCCGCAACATTTTGCGGTCGCCTTAAGTTATGACCCCAACTCTGATGGCGCGCCTACTTTGATTGCCAAGGGCACGGATGAATTGGCCAAGCGCATTCGCGAATTGGCCAAGGAGGAGGGCGTGTATATCTTCGAGGCCCCCGAGTTGGCCAGAGCCTTGTACTTCACCACCAAGCTGGATGAACCCATTCATGAGGCGCTCTACCATGCGGTGGCCCAAGTAATTGCCTATGTGTTTAGCCTGAACCAGTCTTATGCCGCGGGTGAGGGCGTCATCAAGCCCACTTTGCGAATACCTGACAATATGCGTTATGACGAAAATGGTTTTCTCTTTCAATGATGAGCCCCAGAAAACAAATCGACCATGAGTGATTTTTACCAAAGTCCGGCAGACAAACTGCGGTTTGAGATTTTGCTCAAGTCCTTAAGAGAAGGGCGGCTGAATTTAGCCATTCTGGGCGACGACGAGGTGGCGCTCACCTATTACGGCAGGCGCATCTTTCAGCATCTCAAAGAGCAGGGCGAGCAGCATGTGGAGTTGTGGACCTCGGCCGACTCGGAAAAACTGGTCGACCGCTTTAACGAAATACTCTCCGAACTCACGGTTGACCAAGCGGTAGACAAGGGCAACAAAGCCGCCCCCAAGCGCTTCATGATCTTCCCCGACACCCAAGCCATACAGGAGTTTGAGTTGCAGTTGCTGGCGCGTTTGGTGAATGGCTTTCCTGCCAGTAATATCAATTTGATTTTGCTGGTGAACAACCAAGCCGCCTATGAGAAAAAGCTGGCCACCTTTGGTAAAAACCTGTTGCAATGGGTGTTGGAGTCGGAAAACCCCACCCCACCCAAGTTGCAACGCATAGAAACCCGAGATGAGGCGGCAGCCACAAGTACGCGCGCCGCACCTCCCATGCCCAGCCTAGATAAAAAATTCACCTTGCCGCCAGCGCCTTTGCCGCCCTTGGAGCCGCCGCCAACAGTCTCTTCGGAGATGGACTACCCGATGGAACCGATGGAGCCGATGATGGGCGAAGAAGTGCCCATGGGAAGCAGCCTCAGTGGCGAGGAACTGGCCAAAGAGTGGGCTGATAACGCAGCAACTTCTAGGCGCAGCACGAAAATTGCCGCGGTGTTGCTGGTGGCACTTTTAGGCAGTTTGGCGACATTTGGGTTTTTATACCAAGACATCATTGTTCAAGAGGCCGCCTCCTTGCAAGACTATATAGAGGGCAAAAAACCGCAAGCGCAGACCAAGCCAATACCCTCTTCAGTGCCAGCCGCCTCGGTTTCCATGTCTTCTAGCAACACACCGCCAGCAAATTCTTCCGACATCGTGGTGAGTGAAAAAGAAGAAGTGCTCAGTTCAAGCGTGGCGTCCAGCCCTGTGCCGGCGGTGGTT
>CAMBXY010000164.1 GCA_945871945.1 Bordetella parapertussis | reverse complement strand
TGCGTGACGGTAGACGCGGTTTGGTTGGGCCGCGCCACTTCAATGGTCACCGGGTTTTGCAAATAACTCGAAGCCAAGCGTCTGATTTCGGGTGAAAAAGTGGCCGAAAACAAAAGCGTTGTGCGCTGCTTGGGCAAGTAACTCAAGATACGCTGTAAGTCGGGCAAGAAGCCGATATCCAACATGCGGTCAGCTTCATCCAGCACCACGTATTCCACTTGGTTTAACACAGCGGTTTTGGCTTCTATGTGGTCTAGCAACCTGCCAGGTGTGGCTACCAACACCTCAACACCTCTTTTCAATTCAGCGGTTTGCGGTTTCATGTCCATGCCACCAAACACAACAGCGCAGCGCAGTTGGGTGTATTTGGCATAAAGCTTGACTTGCTGGGCTACTTGGTCGGCCAATTCCCGCGTGGGAAGCAGCACCAAAGCTCGCACAGGGTGGCGTGCAGGAGAAGTGGATGTGTTTTCATGCGCGAGCATGCGTTGCAGCAGTGGCAGCGAAAAAGCTGCGGTTTTACCTGTGCCGGTTTGCGCGGCGCCCATGACATCTTGGCCGGACAAGACCACCGGGATGGCTTGCGCCTGAATAGGCGTCATGGTTTCGTAGCCCATTTCGGCGACCGCTTTGGCCAAATGGGGTGCTAACTGCAATTGCGAGAATGAATTCATATAGAGGGGGATTGTCGCACTCTAGGCGCGCGGCAAAGTCACCCCCACTTGGCCTTGGTATTTACCGCCTCTGTCTTTGTAGCTGGTCTCACAAACCTCATCGCTCTCAAAGAACAGCACTTGAGCGCATCCCTCACCCGCGTAAATTTTGGCGGGCAGCGGCGTGGTGTTGCTGAACTCCAAGGTGACAAAGCCTTCCCATTCGGGCTCGAAGGGTGTGACGTTGACGATGATGCCGCAACGGGCATAGGTACTTTTACCCAAGCAGATGGTGAGCACATTGCGAGGAATCCGAAAGTATTCAAGTGTGCGTGCCAAAGCAAAGCTGTTGGGAGGAATGATGCACACATTGGCCTCAATATCAACAAAGCTTTTCGGGTCGAAATTTTTCGGGTCGACCACCGTGCTGTAAATATTGGTGAAAACTTTAAATTCTGGTGCGCAACGGATGTCGTAGCCGTAGCTGCTGGTGCCATAGCTGACAATTTTTTGACCCGCTGCATCTTGGCGAATTTGGCCTGGCTCGAAGGGCTCGATCATGCCGTGCTGCTCTGCCATGCGGCGAATCCATTTGTCGCTTTTGATACTCATGCATTTGCCTCTTTGTTAATAGGTGGATTGTAGGCATTCGTAAGAGGCTCTATATGTGCATAATCAACCTACAACTTCATCCTATGTTCACCATTTAGGCTTTCAAGGTTTGAAAAAAATTATCATCATCGCAGGGCCTAACGGCGCAGGTAAAACCACCTTCGCCAAAGACTTTTTGCCAAGTGAGGCGAAGACCCTGAACTTCATCAACGCAGACCTTATTGCGGCTGGCTTGGCACCGTTCAACCCAGAATCAATCGCGCTTAAAGCGGGCAGGCTGATGCTTGAAGAGATTGATGAATGTGTTTATGCGGGCAAAAGCTTTGCATTCGAAACCACGCTTTCTGGGCTGTCCTATGTTCGAAAGATCCAACTTTGGCAACGATTGGGCTATCAGGTGAAGCTCTGGTTCTTGTCACTGCCCAATGCAGACGCCGCAGTGGCACGGGTAGCCCAGCGAGTCATGCAGGGTGGGCATAACATCCCTGAAGATGTGATTCGCAGACGCTTCAAGTCGGGCTTGGACAATTTCCATTATCGGTACAAACTGCTTGTCGACTCATGGGTGCTTTACGATAACTATGTGCGCCCACCAAAACTGCTTGATTGGAGCGATAGATGAACAACAAAGACATTCGCAAATCCAGCGACCCTGACCTAGCAGGTTCCCTCAACGCTATTCAAAGAGCGGCTCGTTCGGCCGAGAACCTCGCCATCCAGACCAACACAGGCATTGTGGTGTCGGTGGATGGCCAGTCACAGCTCATCAGCGCCAAAGAGTTGCTAGAAATGCGTGAACTAGAAGCACACAAGTCAGGCGACACCAAGGCCACCTGAGCTCCTCAGGGCAACTGCCCTTGCACGCCTTGCACCAGAAAATTCATGTTGAGTATTTCTTTATCGCTCAATGACTGGCCACGAGCGAGCACCACTTGGTCTTGGTTATCCAAAATAGGGCCGGCAAAGGGCTGCAAACTACCCCGCCCCATGGCGCGCTGCAAGCGCAGTAATTCGGTTTGAACACGCATGGGCAACTTGGGACCAAAAGAGCCGATCTGCACCATTTTTTCGCGCACACCCCCCCAAACATTGCCACTTTGCCAAGTGCCATTGATCACTTGCTCTGCGCGTTGGCTGTAATAGTCGCCCCAGTGATGGGTGACAGCCAACAACTGGGCTTGTGGCGCAATGTGGCGCATGTCTGAATGGTAGGCAATCGCTAGTTTGCCGCGCTCTTGGGCGGCCACCATCACCGCTTCAGAGGCGGTGTGAAAGGCCAGCACATCTGCCTTTTGGTTCATCAATGTCATGGCCGCTTCGCGTTCGCGCGCAGGATCAAACCAGTTGTTCAGCCAAATCAGCTTGACCTCTGCTTTCGGGTTAACCGAGCGCATGCCCAAAGCAAATGCGTTGATGCCTTGAATGACTTCTGGAATGGGAAAACCCGCCACATAACCCGCGATACCGGTTTTGCTGACACGCCCTGCTGCAATACCTGCCAAGAAACGTCCCTCGTAATAACGGGCATTGGCTGCTGACACATTGGCAGCAGTTTTGTAGCCGGTAATGGACTCGAACTTCACGTTGGGGAAGTCTGCTGCCACCTTCATGGTGGCTTCCATGTAGCCAAAACTTGGCGTGAAGATTAAACCCGCGCCTTGCTGCGCCATGTCGCGAATGACACGCTCGGCGTCCGCACCCTCGGCCACATTTTCAACAAACACAGTTTGCACCTTGCGACCGTTTTTATTGAGCTTTTCTTCCATCGCCAAGCGACCCAACTCATGCTGATGCACCCAACCGCTGGGCAAGCGTGGGGTGACATAAACAAAGCCCACTTTCAAAGGCGTGGTGGAAGGTTTTTCTGCCTGAGCCAAAGCAGGAATGGACACAGCCAGCGCAAACAGCGTGGCGATGAGGTTTTTATACATGGTGTTCCTCGACATGGCTCAGTTGAGCAAATTTTTCAAAAAAAACGCCCCGTGAGGGGCGTTTCTACGAGACTTCTGGCGGAGTGGACGGGACTCGAACCCGCGACCCCCGGCGTGACAGGCCGGTATTCTAACCAACTGAACTACCACTCCTGGTAGATAGCTTTGCTTCAACTTGTGTTGAAACCAAGTGCTACAAACTTGGCGACCCTACGGGGATTCGAACCCCGGTACTCACCGTGAAAGGGTGATGTCCTAGGCCTCTAGACGATAGGGTCAAATCCTGGACTTCTCGACACTGCTGGTGGAGGTAAGCGGGATCGAACCGCTGACCTCTTGCATGCCATGCAAGCGCTCTCCCAGCTGAGCTATACCCCCGGCAAATATCGAGTCTGCGA
>CAMBXY010000163.1 GCA_945871945.1 Bordetella parapertussis | reverse complement strand
AACTTTATGAAAACAGCTCAAGAAATTCGCGCCGGTAACGTCATCATGCACGGCAAAGACCCCATGGTTGTTTTAAAAACCGAATACAGCCGAGGTGGGCGCAACTCCGCCACGGTGCGCATGAAGCTCAAAAGCCTGATTGCCAACTTCAACACCGAGGTGGTGTTCAAGGCTGACGACAAGATGGACCAAATCGTATTGGAAAAGAAAGATTGCACCTACTCTTACTTTGCCGACCCCATGTATGTGTGGATGGACACCGAGTTCAACCAATATGAAGTTGAAAACGAAAACATGGGCGACTCGCTTAACTACTTGGAAGACGGTATGACCGCCGAAGTGGTGTTTTATGACGGCAAAGCGATTTCGGTAGAACTGCCCACCAGCGTAGTTCGTGAAATCACTTGGACCGAGCCAGCCGTTAAAGGCGACACCTCAGGCAAAGTGCTCAAGCCCGCAAAAATAGCCACCGGCTTTGACATCAACGTGCCTATTTTTGTGGCTCAAGGCGACAAAGTGGAAATCGACACCCGCACCGCCGAATACCGCAAGCGCGTTTAAGGTTTTTTCAAACCCTGGCTGCGGCTTGGGCAAGCCCTGAGCGCCACGGACGATAGATGGTCTCTGACTTCTCGTCTGCTGTGGTCACCTTGCCAGCCAGACGGTTCATATAGCGTGGAAAGCAGAGCATTGCGCCAGCCACCAATTCGTCTGTGCTCAATTGGCGGGGCCGATTGGACATGGGCACCATGTCTTGGGAGAGGCCCCAACCGGCATAAAAAGAGCGTCCGTAGCAGCTGACTTTTTTGCCACGCAGCAAGGCTTCAAAGCCCGCCAGTGAACTCATGACATGCACCTCGTTGACTTTGGGCAGCAGTTGGCGCAGGGAGACAGGGCCCACGATTTCGTCAAACCATTGGTAAGCTTCTTGGTAGGCAAGACCACCCAACTGCATGTCTGCGAGAACCTCGGGGTGCGGTTTGTAAACGATGTAGGCATCGGCATTGGCGTGACACACCGCTTGAAGCAAGCCTAAATTGGTGCGAATGCTTTGGACACCATGCTTGAGCGAAGGGTCGGACTCCACCTGACCCACCACCAAAATAACCCGCTCTACATTCACAGGCCTTCGCCAAGCGGCACTTTGCCCGCTGAAACGGGTTAGGCCCTTCATCAGCACGTTTTGCCTGAACTCCCCTGCTTGGGCAAGCATGTCTGGGCTGAATTGCGTTTCCAGCAAAACGCCTTCAATGTCATTGGGAAACAGCATGTGATTGAAGGCAGATACTTGACTGCGTTTGTTGATGTAGGCCATAAAACAACCTCAATTGAGTACATTAATTTAATACCATATCATACAAAGTAGTTATAAATTATGAAATTTATTAAAATTTTAGTATTTAAAGTTTTATTTGTGCAAATGCAACCTTTCGAGCGCTGCTGCTGATGGCGAGCCAGTTCTTCAGCTTACGCAAATTGCGCCGCCAAAAGCCATGTTTCAGCAGATGCAAACGCCCTTGCGCTTGCAAAGCATCACGCTGGGCTTGAATGCGCAGCAGCACCGCCATGCAAGTGGTCACACCTTTGAGATCATGGTCCCAGTAAATGGGGTAGCGCAGCAAAGCGCCCACCACCAATTCATCCAAACTGAGCTTCCGTGTTCGCCGCGCCAAACAGCTGGCTGGAAAAAGTGCCTTGTCGGTGGTCAATCCCCAACCCGCATAAAACGGCAAACCATAAGTGGTGACAGGTTTGCCGCGCAGCAAAGCATCAAAACCGCTGAGCGAGGTAAGGGTATGCAACTCGTCGCAGGCGGCGATGCAACTCACCACTGATGCATTGTTTTCCACATGGTCTGCCCAAAGCAAAGCCTGCTTCAACGCCACACGCCCTTTTCGGTTGCCGGTGGTCACATCGGGGTGGGGTTTGTAGACGATGAACGCATCTGGGTGCGCCAGACGCACAGCTTGCAGCAGCCCAAGGTTGGTTTTGATGGCCGTGCAACCTAGCCGAACCGAGGCATCGTCTTCCACTTGACCCACCACCAACAGCACACGCTGATCCATGCTGCGCCAAGACACGGCGGTGAGTGGCTCTAAGTTGTATTTGGTGATGCCATGTGCCACGATGAACTCTCGCACCGCTTGCGCTTCTAGCAGCTCTTTGGGCGTGAAGGCGTGATGTTGCAATAAATGCTCTAGATCGCTGGGGCGGGTGGGGTCGAAATACATGCCCCGCTTGTCCACCACCAAGGACATGGGTGGGATGAGGTCCGAGCCCAAACCCACCGAGCGCACAAAACCATCTTCCACACGCCATGCGTTGTCAGGGGCATCAACGCCCCAATGCACCGCTTGGTCACCCGCAAGCAGCGGCGCATCAAACGCCAGCAGTTCGGGATGCAAGCCAAAAAATTGGCGCATGTGCGCCCTCTTCCAGCGCTGCATGCCTACAAACACCCAGCGTTGATCCAGCCGTGGGCCATGCCATTGAACAGCGGTTTGTTGCTGCAACACCAACCAAGGCATGACATCCATCACGCCCCCGCGCTGGTGGGTGATGGGGTTCAGGTATTTAGCGTAATGAAGGTAGGCTGCGGCAAACAACTCGCTCACGCAACGCTTGCGGGTGCGACGCGGTGCAGCGGGTGAAGGGGTGCAACGGTCGTCGGTTGCGCCCCAGCCTGCGTACCAAGGCACACCAAAACAAACCACCGGCTTGCCCAACAGCCGCGCTTCAAAGCCCATGGTGGAGCTGACCACATAGACACGGCGCATGTGCGCCAGCAATTGCATGGGGTTGGTGGCTTGGGTCAGCAGCACCACACGCGGATGTGGCGGCACATGGGTGAGGTAGCCGCGCTTGTGGCCCGAGGCAGTTTGCGGGTGGGTTTTAATGTAAATAGTGGCGTCGGGGTTTTCAGCCAAGGCCGCTTGCAACATGTGTTGAAAGGTGCGGGCGTTGGCTGCGCCATAAGTGACGCTTAAGTCGCCGTAAGTTTGATCGACAACCAAAACGGCTTTGTTGCTAAAAGTTTCCTCTGGCAAATGTGCAGGCGCATGGTTGTACTTGCTCAAGCCATGTTGCAACATGAATTGCAAGGCAGCGTCTTGCAGAGGCACAAACACATCTTGCCCACTGTTGAGCAGGGTTTCGAGTTGGCTGGGGCGGGTGCAGTCGTAATGCACGCCTTCTTTGTCCACCACCCAAGACAAGGCGGGAAACACTGGGCCGGGCGCGTAAGAGCGCAAAAACCCGTCTTCCATATGCACAACAGCTTGACCCGTGAGGCTTGCTCACAGTTGGGCGCGTTTGGCGCTGGGTTTGCGGCCCCATGCAACGGCGGCACGGGAGGTGGGAATATCTAATTCAGGGTGCAAAAGTTTCCTGCAAGCTTGCTAAAACCAAGGTCAAGGTTTTGGCAGAAACGGTCCCGAGTTTTTGCACCAAGCGCAGTTTGTCAACCGTACGCATTTGGTCAAGCACAATCAGACCTTTGGTGCCTGCATGGGTCAAGGGGATTCGAAACGGGGCAGCGAAGCCCTTGGAAGTCATGGGGGCCACCATCACGGTGCGCAAATGGGTGTTCATTTCGTTCG
>CAMBXY010000162.1 GCA_945871945.1 Bordetella parapertussis | reverse complement strand
GCAGAATTTTTACGCGAATACCAAGCGGGTCGCACGCCCAACCCCGACATCTTGTGCAATGCCGAAATCAAGTTCAAAGCGTTTTTAGACCATGCCCTGCGTTTGGGTGCTGACAAAATCGCCACAGGCCACTATGCACGGGTGCGCCGCAACGCTGACAGTGGTTTGTTCGAGTTGCTCAAAGGTGTGGACGCCAGCAAAGACCAAAGTTATTTTTTGCATCGGCTCACCCAAGCGCAGTTGTCGCAAACCTTGTTTCCGGTGGGCGAGATTGAAAAAACCGAAGTGCGGCGCATTGCCGACCAAGCGGGTTTGCCCAACGCACGCAAAAAAGACTCCACCGGTATTTGCTTTATTGGCGAGCGCCCCTTCAGAGAGTTCTTGAACCGCTACATCGCCAAGGCGCCTGGGCCCATCAAATCGGATGCTGGGCGCAAAATTGGGCAACACCAAGGCCTGAGTTTTTACACCTTGGGTCAGCGCCAAGGCTTAGGGATTGGCGGCATCAAAGAAAAAGGTGCGCAGCGTGGCGGCGGCGAGCACACGCCTTGGTTTGTGGCACGCAAGGATATGGCCAGCAACACGCTGTGGGTGGTGCAAGGCCATGACCATCCGTGGTTGTTGTCGGCGCAGTTACAAGCCCAGGACCTGAGCTGGACCGCGGGCAAGCCGCCCACCGCGGGACAGTTTCAGGCCAAAACCCGCTATCGCCAGCAAGACGCGGCTTGCGCGCTGGCTTGGGGGCAAAACAGCATGCAACTCGATTTTCCCGAGGCCCAATGGGCGGTGACGCCAGGGCAATCAGCGGTCTTGTATGACGGCGAGGTGTGTTTGGGCGGCGGCGTGATCAGTGCCTGCACAGCCACTGAAAGCTGATCTATAGGCCTACAAAACCTATAGTAAATAGTATTAAATAATCATTTACACTGACGCTTATTAATTCATTAAGGAGTCTTGCAAATGGATCGTCGCCAATTTCAGCACAGCAGTCTTATCGGCTTCATCATGCTCGCAGCTTGGACGCGCAGCGCGCAGGCCATCAGCCTAAATGACCTCAGCGGCGCAGACGCCTCCTCGGGGTTGAAGGCGGCCTTGGAAAAAGGCGCGCTCTCAGCCGTGGGCTTATTGGGCGCAGCCAACGGATTTATGGGCAACGACTTGGTTCGCATTGCTTTGCCAGGTTATTTGAACGATGCGGCCAGTTTGCTGAAAAAGCTGGGGCAAGGTAAAAAAGTAGACGAATTGGTGCTGGGCATGAACCGCGCCGCCGAAAGCGCCGTGCCCTTGGCCAAAGACATGCTGGTGGACTCTGTGAAAACCATGAGCGTGGCAGACGCCAAAACAATTTTGCAAGGCGGCAACACCGCAGCCACCAGTTACTTCAGCAGCAAAACCCGTGAACCTTTGGGGCAAAAGTTTTTACCCATCATCACCCAAGCCACCGCCAAGGTGGGGCTGGCGGACAAATACAAAGCGGTGGCGGGCAAGGCATCGAGCATGGGCTTGATCAAAGCCCAAGATGCATCGCTAGAGAACTACGTTAATGGCAAAGCCTTGGACGGCCTGTTCCTGATGATTGGCGAAGAAGAAAAGAAAATTCGCCAAGACCCCATAGGCACGGGCAGCGCCTTACTTAGCAAAGTTTTTGGCGCATTGAAATAGCGCTGAAAACTTAAGGGTTTGAAATCAGCGGCAGTTATTACCCTAAAAATGCAATTTAATCATACACATAGATAATTTATTACGATTTAATTCATTTTTTAAAGTGCCTTATGTTTGGCCATACGGTCATATCGCTGTGCCTTTATTCAAAGAGCCCTCATGACCCAGCCCACCATGTGTTTTTCAGTGGACACAGTCAAACTCAGCAAATACAAAAACAACTTTTTAAAGTCCAGCGTAGGCATGGACGCCATTCAAGCAGGCGAACTTTCTGGTGACGAAAGATTGTTCATGGCGCTCTTGGACAGCAACTTGCTGAATTCGAACATTATTCCGGCCCAACAAAAAATCATCCGCGCGGGTGAACAGTTTGACGAGGCCTTCATCATCACCAACGGCGAAGTGCTGTTGTCTCGTGGCGAAAAAAGCTTTCGGCTCGGGCCAGGCGCGGTGATCGGCTTGGCCGAGGGCATGGTGGGCTTGCCTTCGCGCTACAGCATCGCGTCCCTTTCGGCATTGCAGGTCAAAGTTATTCAGTTTCACAAGGTTGACACCATTGTTCACCAGTTGCCCGCAGAACTGAAGTCGATTTTGGTGACCATCATCAAGCGAAATTTAGCGCCCAAATAATTTGCCCACAAACCCCATATGAATAAATTTGAACAAGAGCAATTCAGCCTTGGCGAAACTATTTTCAAGGCCGGTGACCAAGCCACCCATTTGTATTTTTTAGAAAAAGGTGAAGTTGAGTTGATCGATGCGTCCAGCCGGGTTTTTGGTTCCATCCCCGAGGGTCAATCGTTTGGCGAGGCGGCCATTTTGTTTGGCGGCATCCGAGGCGCGGGTGTTCGGGCCAAGACCGATGTGGTTTGCAAAAAAATCAATAACCAAGATGCCGAAGAACTGTTGAAGAGTTACTCGCCCTTGTTGGTCGTCATCATGGAGGGCTTGCTTTTGCAGCAAAACATGAACAACGCCATCAAAAAACACTTGGCTTGATGCATGTCGGAAAACTTCCAAGACAGTTATTTGTTATTGCACAAAAACGATTGGAATGCGTGTCTTGATACCTCTTTGCTTTGCTTGCGCCAGTCTTGGGCACAAGATTGGATAGGTTTGCCGGTTGTTCTCAAAAGCTGCGCTGCCTTCTTGTCGCTTCAAGCGCCTGCGCTGAGTTTGCAAGCCCATGCCATGTTGTCCGCCGCCTTGGCTGTTGCCCGGATGAGTGAAGAGCGTTTTGCGATGGCCCTGTCGCCTTCAGAGCCCCGCTACCACAACCGTTTGCATACCGCCGATGTCCTCACCGCCATGGCTTTGCAACTCGACATCGAAGTTCAACACAGTGGAGTCAGCGGCAGCGACTGGATGTGCGCTGCATTGCTCGCAGCGATAGCTCATGACTTCATGCATTTGGGCGGGGTGAACGAGGAGGTCTCGCAGATGGAAAAGCAGACTTGCGAACTGCTGCGACCCATCATGAAGGAAAGCAAAGTTGATTCTGTTTGGACAGAGCGGGTTGAAACCGCCATTATTCATTCCGATTTTTCTTTGGCGGCGCAAAACCATGAACGGGTCAGTGGAACTGAGTTTGCATGGAACCAGCAATGGTTGAACGTGCTTTTGAATGAGGCGGATATTTTGGCCAGCAGTCACCCGCAGTTTGGCCCAGAGTTAAGCCACGCCTTGGCGCAAGAGTGGAAAATAATTGGTTTTGCTGCCCATGAAACAGTTGCCACCCCCGAAGGAAGGCAAGTATTTCTGAAAAGCGTGAAAATTTCAAGCCGTTCTGCCGGCCTGCTTAACAGCGCTTTAAAAAATTAAGCGGCTGTGAGCCAGTAACCCGCATTGAAAGGGCTGCTCATACGCAGCGCCAAGGGAGAGACATCGACCAGTTTGTCGGTAGGCATTTTTTCGCCTTCGCTCAAGTCTATGCCCGCCGT
>CAMBXY010000161.1 GCA_945871945.1 Bordetella parapertussis | reverse complement strand
TGCAAAATGCCGCCATGACCACCACCATCTTGGGCACCTGCCCCCATGACTGCCCCGACACCTGTTCATTGCTGACCACCGTGCAAAACGGCGTGGCGATCAAGGTGCAAGGCAACCCCAACCATCCTTTGACCGACGGCGTGCTGTGCACCAAGGTGTCTCGTTACACCGAGCGCACCTACCACCCCGACAGAGTGCTGCACCCCCTCAAGCGCGTGGGCCCCAAAGGCAGCGGCCAATTTAAACAAGTGAGTTGGGATGAGGCTTTAAGCGACATCGCCGCACGCCTGAAAACCATTGCCGACAAAACGCCTGAGCGCATCCTGCCCTATAGCTATGCCGGCACCATGGGCATGGTGCAAGGTGAGTCCATCGCCATGCGTTTTTTCAACCTGCTGGGTGCAGCGCGCTTAGATCGCACAATTTGCTCCAGCGCGGGCGCCGAAGCCTTGACACAAACTTTTGGTGCCAAGTTGGGGATGCAGGTACAGCACTTCAATGAATCCAAACTCATCATCATTTGGGGCAGCAACGTCATCACCAGCAGCGTGCATTTTTGGCGCATCGCCCAAGAGGCCAAACGCCATGGTGCCAAACTGGTCTGCATAGACCCACGCCGAACTGAGACCGCCGACAAATGCGATGTGCATTTGGCGCTCAAGCCCGGCACCGACGCGGCGCTGGCCTTGGCGCTGATGCACGAGCTCATCAGCCACGACTGGCTGGACCACGACTACATCACCCAGCACACCCTGGGCTTTGAGGCTTTACGCGAGCGTGCTTTGCAGTGGCCGCCTGAGCGCGCCGCCCAAGTGTGTGGTTTAAAGGCAGACGACATTCGCCAACTCGCCCACGACTACGCCCACATCAAACCGGCGGCCATTCGTTTGAACTACGGCGTACAACGCTCGCGTGGTGGGGGCAACGCGGTGCGCGCCGTGGCTAGCCTGCCCGCACTCATAGGCGCTTGGCGACAGCGTGCAGGCGGCGTGGTGCTGAGTGTCTCGGGCCATGCCCTGCACAACGGCGTGGCTTTGCAGCGGGCTGATTTGCACACCCACAAAAGCGCGCCGCTCATCAACATGAGCACGATTGGCGACGCCTTGAACACCCCAAGCTTGGTAGAAGCGGTGGTGGTTTACAACAGCAACCCGGTGGCTGTGGCACCCGATTCAGCCAAGGTGGTTAAAGGTTTTGCACGCGAAGATTTGTTCACCGTGGTGCTGGAACACTTTATGACCGACACCGCTGATCTGGCCGACTATGTGCTGCCCGCCACCACGCAGCTGGAGCACTGGGATATTCACAACAGCTATGGCCACACCGATGTGCTGCTCAACCGCCCCGCCATCGCACCCATGGGTGAGGCCAAACCCAACACCCAAATTTTTCGCGAACTGAGCCAGCGCATGGGGATGCACAACCCCTTGCTGCAAGAAGACGATGAAAGCCTGTGCCGCTTGGCGCTGCAACATCCGCGCAACCTCGCCAGCGCTTCGCCAGTCACTTGGAAAACCTTGTTGCAAAACGGCTTTGCGCACTGGCCTGTGGCGGATGCGCCGTTTGCCGACGGCGGCTTTGCCACGGCCTCGGGCAAATGCGAGTTCTTCAGCGACAGACTGCAAGCCCAAGGCCAAGACGGCCTGCCCAACTACCTGCCCAACTATGAACCCGCCAACCCACAAGCCATTTACCCGCTGGCGATGATTTCGCCGCCTGCGCGCAACTTTTTGAATTCCAGTTTTGTCAATTTGAAGAGCCTGCGCGACATGGAGGGCGAGCCGCTGTTGGAAATTCACCCAGACGACGCAGCCTCACGAGGCTTGCAGGACGGCGCGATGGTGCGGGTGTTCAACGACCGTGGCAGCTACGACTGCAAAGCCCAGCTCAGTACCCGTGCCCAGCCTGGCATGGTGGTGGGCTTGGGGGTGTGGTGGCGCAAGCTGGGCGCAAAGGGTACGAATGTGAACGAACTCACCTCGCAAAACCTCACCGACATGGGCCGTGCACCGGTGTTCTACGACTGCGCCGTGCAGGTCGAGGCACAGACGGTTTAAGGCGACACCACAGCGGCCAAACGCTGTGCGGCTATTTCGCGCAAGCCATCAAATATCAAACTGTCGATCAATTCACAGCTGACCGACATGCTGGGCGCCATCTTCCAACCCGCGCCGCCCGTCATACAGCAAAGCGGCTCGGCGTGGCAATGCACACGCACATGCTGGACCATGCGCTCGACCGCGCCGGCAATAGCGAAGGTGCCGCCGCTGGTGAGGGCGTCACTGGTGTTGGTGGGAAATTCGCGCACCTCGCCGGTGGGCACACGCAAGCCCGCAGTGCCCGACTCCAAAGCGCGCAACATGATGCCGTGGCCGGGCAAGATCAAGCCGCCTAAAAACACACCTTCGGCAGAAATGGCTTCCACCGTCACCGCTGTGCCCACCATTACCACCACCATGGGCCGTGCAGAGACAGCGGCGGTTTGCGCTCGCATATGTGCCAATGCGCCCACCATGGCCACCCAGCGGTCGGCCCCCAATCGCGAAGGGTGGTCATAGCCATTGACCAAGCCGGCTTCTTTGGCCGAAGACACCACCCAATGCGGCGTCAAATCCCACAGCTCGAGCTGCTCTTCCACGCGCCGGCGTACTGCCTCGCCTGCCACGATGCAACCCAGCATGCGCTGTGCCACCGGCAAGGCACGCCAATCGTCTTCAGCGAGTTTGTCGATGTTTTCTAAAAATACCGCGCCCTGCGCCAGCAACTTTGCGCGCGGATGCGGTTCGTCGTACATCGCCCATTTCAAGCGTGTGTTGCCAACGTCAAGTGCGATGAATGCCATGGTGAGGAAAATAGCCTAAAGCGAATACAAGGGAAGCGCATTATCACCAAGGATGGTTGTTCCTAGGTTGAATCAGGCTCCAACCAAGGTCGGGCGAATCAGGGTGTAGCAGCTTTGCAAAGCGTGCGCGGCGCGCAGCAACACAGCATCGCCAAACATAGGCCCCACCAATTGCACGCCCATGGGCAGCCCTTGGGTGGTAAGCCCGCAAGGCAGGCTGATGGCCGGTTGCTGGCTGAGATTGAAGGGGTAGCTGAATGGCGTCCAGCCCAGCATGGCGGCCGAGTTCATGGGGCTGTGTCCCGCAGGCAATGCTTTGAAGGCGGCCACAGCGGTGCTGGGCGTGAGTATCAAATCAAAGCCCTGCATGAACTGGCGCAAATGCGAGCCCAAGACGCCACGGCGCTGGTTGAGTTGATGCAATGCGTTGGCATCGAGTTGTGCGCCCAGCTCGGCTTGCGCCTTGAAGTCGGGATCGGTCAGGGCTTGTTGCGCGGGACTCAAGCTTTGCCACACTTGGTAGGCAGCGGCAAACCACAAACCGGTGGTGATGTCCAAGGGGTCTTCGCTCAAAGGGTCGACTTGCTCGACCACCGCGCCCAAGTCTTTCAAATACTTTGCCGCTTGGGCGGTGGCGGCGGCAATTTCGGGATCCACATTTTTAGCGTATCCCAGCGTGGGCGAATACGCCACCCGCAAACCCTTCACACCATCCTTCAAGCCAGCCAAGTAGTCCACGCCGTCAAACGGCAGCGAGGTCCAGTCACGGGCGTCGG
>CAMBXY010000160.1 GCA_945871945.1 Bordetella parapertussis | reverse complement strand
GTGCCAGACATCACGCCTATATAGAGCGTGGACATTTGGTTTTAAGGTGAGGAGGGTGCGAGGGCGACAGAGGCCAATTGGCGGCTGACTTGCTGCGCCAATTGGTCAAAAGCTGGCCTTGCTTGTGCAGACACAGGCACGCTCTCGCTTTGACGTGCCATGAGCAGAGGATCTTGGTGTTTACCGTTGACGCGAAACTCAAAATGCAAATGGGGCCCCGTGGCCCAGCCAGTCGCGCCCACTTTGCCTATGCTTTGGCCTTGTACAACCGACTGACCGCGCTTGACCAGTATTTGGCTCAAATGGGCATAAACCGTTGATTGGCCATTGTGGTGCTTGAGGACGACGGCGTTACCGTAGCCACCCATGGGGCCTGCGCTTTCTACAAACCCTAAACCAATGGCGCGCACGGGAGTACCTTTGGGGGCGGCGTAATCGACACCCAAGTGCGCACGCCAAGTTTGCAAAATCGGGTGAAAGCGCATTTTGAAGCCACTGCTGATGCGCGAAAAAGTAAGAGGCGAGGCGAGGTAAGCGCGGCGCAAACTCTGTCCTTCCAAGTTGAAATAGCCACCAGCTTGACTGCTGTGTTCTTGGAACCACAGAGCTTGAAATGACTTGCCTCGGTTGACAAACTCAGCGCTTAAAACTCGGCCAGGCTTGAGTGTTTCGCCATCAGCGTCAAGGGTTTCATAGGACACGCTGAATCGGTCGCCTACCCGCAAGGCACGGTGAAAATCAATATCGCCTGAGAAAATCTCAGCCAACTGCACGGCAACGCTGTCAGGTATGCGGGCATCGTCAGTGGCGGCAAACAAAGAGGTTTGTATCAAAGCACTTGACAGCCGCACAGAGCGGTTAAGTTCACCGTCCTCTAGGCGCGCAGAAAATGTTTGTCCCTGTCTTTCTATTACCAAGCGTTTGAAGTTTACATGGCTGTCGGTGGCCCAGCGGGCAGTCAGGCGCCATAAACGGTTGTCATCGTCCATTTCGGCTCGCAGCAAACGCCCGGCACGACCCAGCAAATGGCTGCGCACCAAAGGGTTGGCGCGTAAAAAATCTGCAGCTTGCACATCGCTCACATTCAATCTGGCTAAAAGACTGTCAGCGTTGTCGCTGGAGCGCGAAGTGTCAGAGCGGTAAAGGCGAATATCACCTTTGACCAAACTTTGAAGCTGGCTGTCGAGTGACAGCGTGCTGACCGACTCCACAATCTGCTTGATGGGCACGGAGGAAGAAAGCGGCGACAATCCTGCAACAGCGAATGCGCCGCCTGCACCTAAAGCCAACAGCAAGCTCATCGCCCAAACCCAGGTTTGAGCTCGGGGCGAAAAGGTCTGTGAAGTGGGTGAATCAGCAGGTTGCAAACGTCGATGTCCAGTGGTGAAGGCCAGATGCCAAGATATTCGAAAGCATTAAAAACAATGCAGCATTATACAAGCACTTTTTTCTGACAAAAATATTAATAATTTATATGAATCAAGGACCTACATCGCAAATCTCAATTCCTGAGGAGGTTGCGCATGCCATGCAAGTCAGCCAACGTGGTTGTGAGGAGTTGCTGCCTGAGCATGAGTGGCTGAAAAAGCTACAACGCGCGCACGCCAGTGGCACGCCTTTGCGCATCAAACTGGGGCTTGACCCCACGGCGCCCGACATCCACATTGGCCACACTGTGGTGCTAAACAAAATGCGCCAGTTGCAAGATTTGGGACATCAGGTGATTTTTTTGATCGGCGACTTCACCTCGCTGATCGGTGACCCATCGGGGCGCAACAGCACCCGCCCGCCCTTAACGCCAGAGCAAATCAAGCTCAATGCTGAGACTTATTACAAGCAGGCCAGCATGGTGCTGGACCCCGCCAAAACCGAGATCCGCTACAACAGCGAATGGAGCGAGCCCTTGGGGGCCAGCGGCATGATCCAACTCGCTTCACGCTACACCGTGGCGCGCATGATGGAGAGAGACGATTTTCACAAGCGCTTTCACAGTGGCCAGTCCATCAGCGTGCATGAGTTTTTGTACCCGCTGATGCAAGGCTATGACAGCGTGGCTTTGAAGAGCGACCTCGAGTTAGGTGGTACCGACCAAAAATTTAACCTGCTCATGGGACGCCATTTGCAGCAAGAGTATGGCCAAGAGCCGCAATGTATATTGACCATGCCCTTGTTGGAAGGCTTGGACGGCGTGGACAAAATGTCCAAAAGCAAAAACAACTACATCGGCATCGCCGAAGACGCCAACACCATGTTTGCCAAGGTTCTGTCCATCAGCGACACCTTGATGTGGCGCTGGTTCAACTTGCTCAGCTTTCAAAGCTTAGACGCCATAGCCGCCTTGAAAGCCGAGGTCGAGGGCGGACGCAACCCACGCGACGCCAAGGTGATGTTGGCCAAAGAAATCACCACCCGCTTTCACAGTGCAGCCTTGGCCGATGCCGCTGAGCAAGACTTTGTCAACCGCAGCAAGGGCGGTGTGCCCGATGTGATTCCCGAGGTGAACCTGAGCGGCGCACCGCTGGGCATTGCGGCACTTTTGAAAAGCGCCGGCTTGGCGCCTTCGAGCAGCGAGGCCAGTCGATTGATTGATGGCGGCGGTGTGCGTATCGATGGCAGCGTGGTCAGCGACAAAGGTTTAAAGCTAGAAGCCGGAACTTATGTGGTGCAGGTTGGCAAGCGCAAGTTTGCCCGCGTAAACCTTGCTTATAGCGCTTGAAGCCCAGGCCGCAATGAGGATTTTTTATGAATTTTCTCAGCCAACTTCAACCTAAAACGCTGCTTTGGGTATCGGTGGTGGTGGCCATCATCACCATTGTGATGAAAACCTTGGCTTGGTACATCACCGATTCAGTGGGTCTGTTGTCCGACGCCATGGAGTCATTTGTCAATTTGGCCAGCGCCATCTTTGCTTTGCTGATGGTGACCGTGGCCGAACAACCTGCCGATGAAGAACATCCTTACGGCCACCACAAGGCCGAGTATTTTTCATCAGGCTTTGAAGGCATTCTCATCATGGGCGCAGCAGCGGCCATTATTTGGGCTTCAGCGCATCGCCTTTTTGATCCACAACCTGTCGAAGATTTGGGTTGGGGTTTGGCCCTGTCGGTAGGCAGTTCGGGTCTGAATGGCCTTTTGGCTTGGGTGATGTTTGGTGCGGCCAAAGTGCATCGCTCGATTGCTTTGGAGGCTGACGCCAAGCATTTGGTCACCGATGTATGGACCTCTGCAGGCGTGGTGATCGGTCTCACCATGGTCTTGTTCACCGGTTGGTTGTGGCTGGATGCAGTGGTTGCCATGGCCGTGGCTTTAAACATCTTGAACGAAGGCTTTAAACTGATTTGGCGCTCTTCGCAAGGCCTGATGGATGAAGCGGTGGAGCCAGAAGTGCTGGCGCAAATCAAGGAAGTCTTAGACGGTTTTGAACACCAACGAGCTGAAATACACATTATTCGTTTTGACCATGTCACCACCCGCCGCGCGGGCCAACGCCGCTTTGTTGATATGCATATGCACATGCCCTCTGGCTGGTCGCTGGGAAGAGCTGCTGCTTTGCGCGCCAGTGTGGAGCAAGCCTTGATGAGCGCTGTGCCTGGTCTTAGAGCCACCATTCAGTTGCTGCCCAACGATGTGGAAGC
>CAMBXY010000159.1 GCA_945871945.1 Bordetella parapertussis | reverse complement strand
AACCACGCATCAGCTTGACTTAGAAGAGACGCGTTGCGAGGCTGTGAAAGATCACAGTGCATGCCTTTTGAGCGTTGTAGATTTCGGGCAACCCAGAATTCTTGAAACCATGCAACGTGGCCCAGTTCCCAGACGGGCGGATTCAAGCCCGATTGATAGGGCAGGGTGAGTTTGTTGGAACTCAAGTAGCATTCAAAAGAGCTGAGCGTATGGCCTCGAATTTGTTGAAGAGACTTTGACAATGTCAGGATATTTACTTGACGCATCGATTGATTTGTCCTTTTAGGTATGCTGGACGACTCAATATGAACCAATCTCCTGATCCAAAATTGCTTCCCCCAAAGGGGCTTAAATCAAAAGTGATTAGCGCTCAACCCGCCAAGCCAACAGTTGTAATTGTAAGTCCTGCCCTTGCCAGCGCAAACAACGGCAATTGGCAGACTGCCAAACGTTATCGCCAGTTGTTGAAGGCGCAGTTTCGGGTGCGACTGGTTAGCGAATGGAAGGGCACACAATCGGACGATGTTTTAATTGCATTGCATGCACGTCGGAGTTTTCCGTCGATTGCTGCTTGGCATGCCGTGCATGGCGTCAATGGTTTGGTGGTGGTGCTCACAGGCACTGATTTGTACCGCGATATCCAACACGATTCACAGGCTCAACAATCTCTGGAATTTGCAACTCGTCTGGTTGTTTTGCAGTCCATGGGTCTTGATGAATTAGCGGCACCATTCAAGGCTAAGGCATCGGTGCTTGTGCAGTCAACCACCCCCCGAGTCACCTTGCCTAAAACAAGGCGTTACATACGGGCTGTGATGGTGGGCCATCTGCGCGAGGAAAAATCTCCGCGCACCTTATTTGAAGCAGCAGCCCTGCTGGAGCAGCAGCGCGATATTCACATATTGCATATCGGTGCTGAGCATGATCTGGTGCTGGCAAATATGGCGCACCAAACAGCGGCACTTTACCCCCACTATCAATTCACAGGTGCTTTAACTTATACACAGACGCGTCGGCAAATTCAGCGCGCGCACGTCCTGGTTCACACCAGCGTCATGGAAGGGGGTGCCCACGTGATCATGGAGTCTATTTGCAGCGGTGTGCCAGTGATTGCGTCGCGCATACCAGGCAATATGGGCATGCTTGGCCAAGACTATGCAGGTCTGTTTCCAGTGGGTGACGCAAAGGCGCTGGCTGATATGCTCATCCGTTTTCGGCACGACACCAAATTTGAAGAACTGTTAAAGAAGCAGTGCGCCCTTAGAGCGCCCTTGTTTTCGGCTGAGCACGAGCGCAAGGGCTTGCTTAAAATCATAAAAATGGTCATTTCTGCCCGCCAATTTCCTTGAATGCCCAGCGTTTCAAGCCCCCTCTTTTTTGCATGAAGGAAACACCATGACTATGACTGAACCTCGTTTGACCTCTCTTTCGCATGGTGGCGGCTGTGGTTGCAAAATTGCACCTGCAGTTTTATCCGAAATCCTCAAAGGCACATTGCAGATGCCTATTCCCAAAGAATTGATGGTGGGCATCGCGACAGCCGATGACGCAGCCGTTTACAAGCTGAACGACAGCCAAGCTTTGATTGCAACCACAGATTTCTTCATGCCCATCGTTGATGATCCTTTCGAGTTTGGGCGGATTGCGGCCACCAACGCCATCAGCGATGTCTATGCCATGGGTGGTAAACCCATTTTGGCTTTGGCTTTGGTCGGCATGCCAATCAATGTGTTGTCAACAGACACGATTGGCAAAATTCTGGCAGGCGGTGCATCGGTTTGCAACACAGCCGGTATCCCCATTGCTGGCGGACATACCATTGATTCAGTTGAACCCATCTACGGTTTGGTTGTACTGGGTTTGGTTCATCCAGACCGTGTCAAACGAAACGACGGTGCGCGCGTTGGCGATGTGCTGGTTCTGGGCAAACCAATTGGTGTCGGTATTTTATCGGCGGCACTGAAAAAAGAAGTTCTTGATGCCGCAGGTTATCAATCAATGATTGCCAACGCTACCCAGCTCAACACGCCAGGCCCAGAGTTGGCGGAGTTGTCTGGTGTGCACGCTTTGACAGATGTCACTGGTTTTGGTTTGGCGGGCCATGCGCTTGAAATTGCGCGAGGCGCCAAATTGACGGCGTACATCAAGTGGGCCGATGTGCCTTTGTTACCCAAGGTGTCGGCTTTGATCAAAGAGGGGAATGTCACGGGCGCATCTGGTCGAAACTGGGAAGGCTATGTTCCAGAGATTAGCCTTGACAGCGGTTTACCCACTGAATGCCAAACTCTTTTGTCTGATCCCCAAACAAGCGGTGGCTTGTTGGTCAGTTGTTCGCCTGAAACAGTGCCTGAGGTGCTGGCTGTCTTTAAGCGTCACGGTTTCAATCATGCAGCCACCGTGGGCCACATCGGTGAAGCCCAAAAATCACGCTTGATCGTCAACTGCTGAAGTTGTTTTTACATGGAGAACGATGTCTTGGCGGTGTTACAGCCATAAAGTTCATTTGTTACTTTCCTGTAAGACCCATGCTTCTGGAAATAACCTCTTTCATAATTTCATTGGTACCCCCGTATATTCTTTGCACGCGAGCGTCTGCAAAGGCTCGTGTGATGGGGTACTCCCACATATAGCCATATCCACCATGCAACTGCACACATTCATCCATCACTTTGCACTGCAGATCGGTACACCAATATTTGGCCATGCTGGCGGTTTGGGTGTTTAGCTGTCCCACGCTCACCAGTTCACAACATTTGTCAATGAAGACCTGTGCAATCTGAACTTCAGTTTGCATCTCTGCAAGTTTGTATCGTGTGTTTTGATAATTCGCAACAGCCTGTCCAAAGACTTTTCGATCTTGGGTGTATTTCAATGTCCAATCAATGGCAGCTTGGGAGGCAGCGACAGCACTGATGGCTATTTGTAGTCGTTCCCATGGAAGTTGTTCCATCAGGCAAATAAAACCTTTGCTTTCGTAATTGGCCCCTCCCAGCAATTGGGTGGCTGGAACTTTTACATCATCAAAAAATAACTCTGAAGTGTCTTGGGCCTTGAGCCCTAATTTTTTCAAACGTTTGCCTTTTTCAAATCCGGGCATGCCTCGCTCAATTAAGAATAAGCTCGTCCCCTTGGCGCCTGCATCGGGGCTTGTTTTGGCCACCACAATGACCAAGTCGGCATGCCACCCATTGGTAATGAATGTTTTGCTGCCGCGTAGCAGATACGAACCATCTGTTTGCAGAGTTGCGGTAGTTTTAATACCTTGAAGATCAGAGCCAGTAGCCGGTTCGCTCATGGCAATAGCACCGATCATTTCACCCGTAGCCAACTTTGGTAAGTAGGTTTGCTTTTGAGCTTCCGTGCCGTAATGCAAAAGATAGGGTGCAACAATTTCGTTGTGCAGTCCATAACCGATGCCTGTGAAACCCGCTAGCCCCAACTCTTCCATTTGAACCACAGAATAAAGCTTGTCAGCTCCTGCCCCCCCATAAATCTCAGGCATCGACATGCACAGAAATCCGTTACCTCCCGCTTTTCGCCAAACTTCGCGGTCGACGTAGCCTTGTTCTTCCCAAGCTTCATGAAAGGGGGCGATTTCTTTTTCCATAAAGTGTTTGAAACTGTCCCGAAAAGATTCGTGTTCAGCCGAAAAAAGAGTTCTGGGGATCAT
>CAMBXY010000158.1 GCA_945871945.1 Bordetella parapertussis | reverse complement strand
AATGACAGTTCGCGAGACCATTACGCCGGTCTTGCACAAGATAATTTAGTTGATAACCATGCCAGCTTGCCTGACGAAGCCATAGAAGACCGCGTTGAGGCGGTTGCTGAACCCGAAGCGCCGATTCCTTTGTTTGTCAGTGCGGATGATGATTTTCCCGACGACCACATGGAGATCGAGTATCCCCCAGACGTGGACCCCAATGTTCAAGCCTTGTCAGACGAAGCATTGGTAGATCATGTAGAACAAGTCAAAGAAGAAAGCGTCGTACGCGCACAAGCAGATCTTCCGAATGTAACTGCCGTCGCACAACAGCCTGTCAATACAAAACCTGCACAACAACCTCAAGCTTTGGTCAAAAAATCGCCGCAGTTGTTAACGCAAGACATGGTCAAACAACACGAAGCCGAACTGCTGGCAAGACAGCAGCGAAAGGAAGAATTTCACGGCAGGGTTGAGGCCATTCGAAATACGGTCAACAACATCAACGCCAAGCTAGACCATATGTCACCCACCGAGAGCAAGCCCACAAGCCATTGAGTTTTCGCAGCCTTTAGGTATTGGGCCCCACATCCAAGCCCTGTGCTTGATAACTCGCCCACACCTTATCGATACGTCGGCCGTCTAAATCGACCACCTCAAAACGCCACCCTGCTGCATAACTGGCTTCGCTTACTTGCGGCAACCGGCCAGAGACAGCCAATATCAAACCCGCCAAGGTGTTGTAGATGGCTTCGTCTTCTTGCGGTAGAGATTTGATATTCAAGCGTGATTTAAGCTCTTGCACAGGCATCATGCCGTCGAGCAACCAACTGCCGTCCTCGCGTTGAACCGCCCAAGCAGCGTCGTCTGCATTGGTTTGCACCAGTTCACCGGTGATAGCTTCCAGCAAGTCTCGGGGTGTCATCAAGCCTTGCACCACGCCATATTCATCCACCACCAAAACCATGCGCCCGCCGCCACTGGGGTTGGCGGTTTCCTTGCCTTGATGGGGATGGCGAAACTGCGACAACATATCCAGGCCACTGAGTGTTTCGGGGACAAAGACAGCAGGCTCCATCCATTGGCTGATAGGTTCTAGCGACAATCGGTTTTGCAACAAACTCGCCATGCTGACCACGCCCAAAACGTCATCCAAACCTTCGCGACAGACGGGATACCAAGAGTGCGCTTGCAATATCGATAAAGACTCGACGGCCTGCTGGGTAGAAAGTTGGCTGTCAAGCCAAACGATATCGGTGCGCGGCACCATGATGGAGGGCAAGGCACGCTCATCCAAGTGAAAAACATTTTTCACCATTTGATGCTCATGGTGTTCAATCAAACCGGCGTCCACACCTTCGACCAAACTGGCGCGAATTTCTTCTTCGGTCACTGTACGCTGCTGATTCGCATCTATACGCAACAAATACAAAATAACGGAAGTGGTCTTGGATAAAAAGTGCACCAATGGACTGGCCATCATGGCGAGGGCAAGCATCAGCGGCGCAGTCCATCTGGCGACGGTTTCAGGGAACAACTGGCCAATGCGTTTGGGCACCAATTCACCCAACAATATCGTGTTGACGGTGATCAGGGTCACCACCAAGGTGGTGGCCAAAATGCCAGCCGCCGGTGCCAAGACAGGCCATGTCGAAAACCAAGTTGCCAAACTGTTGCTAAAGGCTGCTTCACCCACAATGCCATTGATCACGCCCAAAGTCGTGATGCCAATTTGAATGGTGGATAAAAACTCTGTCGGCTTATTTTGCAGCGCCAAAGCGGCTTTGGCACCGTAAGCGCCGGAGGACTCAAGCTCGCTGAGCAAAGTCTTGCGGCTGGATGCCAGTGCCATCTCTGACATCGCAAACACGGCGTTCAGAAGGGTTAGGAAAAAAATCAACAATATATCCATGGCGTCAGACAGCAAAAAATCTGCAGTGTTGAGGGTGTTTTGAATCTAGGACAATCATGCCATGGCACTTTACTTGATTGGCGACGTACAAGGCTGCGACAGCGCTTTGGGGCAATGGCTCGCCCAGGTGAGTTTTTCTCCCAGCCAAGACACGGTATTTCTTTTGGGGGACTTGGTCAACAGAGGGCCAGACAACCTCGGGGTGTTGCGGCGCCTGAAAAGCTTGGGGCAAAGTGCGCGTTGCCTGCTTGGCAACCACGACTTGCATTTGATGGCTATACATCTGGGTATTCAGCCCCTCAAGAAGGGGGACACTGTTGAGGATATTTTGCAAGCGCCAGATCGGCACGATTTGATTGACTGGTTGCGCCATCAGCACTTGGCCATGCATGAAGAGAATGTGCTCATGGTTCACGCTGGCGTCTTGCCGCAATGGGATGTTGCACAAACCCTTGAACTGGCTGAAGAAGTGGAAACGGTTTTGCGCGGCCCTGACTGGCAAAACTTCATCACGCAGATGTATGGCAACTCGCCTACGGCTTGGAACCCAGCGCTTGGCGGTGTAGAACGGTTGCGGGTGATTGTGAATGCATTGACCCGACTGCGCTTTTGTACCGCTGAGGGTGAAATGGAATTCAAGCACCACTCGGATGCAACCCAAGCGCCCACTGGATTTATGCCTTGGTTTGATGTGCCGCATCGCCGAACACAAAAAGCCTGTATCGCTTTTGGTCATTGGTCTAGCTTGAAGCCCATGCACAGAAGTGATGTCATCGAACTCGACACGGGCTGTGTCTGGGGCAAATGCTTGAGCGGATTGCAACTGAATGCCCATGGCAAAGGCGCTCATCAACGGCATCACATCGACTGCCAAGCTTTTGCAAAGTCCGGCCACTGATTGCCGGCGCAACTTCATCAAGAGGTGGTTTTGAACAAAGCGGCAACTGTGCGCTTAGGTTTAATGTTGGGTGAAATTCCCCCCCTAGCGGGCGCGGGTATGTCCCTTGCCGCGGCCACGGAACTTCCCTCTGCAGCAGCAGGCGGTGTGCTGGCCTCGTAGGGTTTATTAAAAAAGGGATCTACAGGAGCCGCCACGGGTGAGAAACGGGTACGCCGCGGGCGGTCTTCTTCAACTTCGCGTGAGCGCCTGGCAGGCACGCGCTCTGGGTCTAAGTCCAAAGCAGTAAAGTCGATTTTTTGTTTGGTCAGTTTTTCAATATCAGAGACCAAACGTAAATCTGAAGCAGAGGCAAAACTAACCGCCAAACCTTCTGCGCCGGCGCGTCCGGTGCGACCAATGCGGTGAATATAGTCTTCGGCATTGAACGGCACATCAAAATTGAAGACTGCGGGTACATCTTTGATGTCCAAACCGCGTGCTGCCACATCGGTACACACCAGCAAATCGACCTCGCCTTTTTTAAAGGCTTCCAAGGCTTTGAGGCGCTCATCTTGGCTTTTGTCACCATGCAATGCCGCGGTTCGCAAACCGTCATTTTCAAGTGAGCGAGCCAAGCGGGCACAACCCAGTTTGCTGTTAACAAAAACAAAGGCTTGGGAAATTTCTTTTTGCTTCAAAATTTGTTTCAAAGCACGCCGTTTATCGTCTTCGTTGATGTTGAAAAACAATTGCGTGACGGTAGACGCGGTTTGGTTGGGCCGCGCCACTTCAATGGTCACCGGGTTTTGCAAATAACTCGAAGCCAAGCGTCTGATTTCGGGTGAAAAAGTGGCCGAAAACAAAAGCGTTGTGCGCTGCTTGGGCAAGTAACTCAAGAT
>CAMBXY010000157.1 GCA_945871945.1 Bordetella parapertussis | reverse complement strand
CGGCTGCCAGTGGCTGCATCAGGAATTTGCCCCGCATGCAGACTCAAAGTATCGAAACCAAACTTGCGATCAGCCATGGTGTCTCAGTGGGGAGCTTGGGGGCGGCGAGATGAAATCACGCCAGTGTTGACACCAAACCAACCCAGTCCGCCAAAAAGACGGGCGTGCTCGATCTTGACGCAGCGGTCAACCACCACCGTTAAGCCCGCATTTTGGGCAATGGCTTGGGCGTCTGGGTTGATGACGCCCAGTTGCAACCAAAACACCTTGGCGCCAATATCCACGGATTCTTGTGCGATAGCAGGGGTATCGGCGGGCTTGCGGAACACGTCAACGATATCGACGGGGTGGGGAATGTCTTTTAAGCTGGGATAGCAAGTTTCACCGAGTATTTCAGTGTATTTGGGATTGACCGGAATGATGCGGTAGCCATTCTCTTGCATGTACTTGGCTGCAAAATAAGAGGGACGAAACCAGTCGGCAGAGAGGCCTACAACTGCTATGGTGCGGTGGTTTTGCAAGACCCGGCGCAAGGTTTGTATGTCGCTCATATGAGTAATATTATCCTAAAAAAACGAATAAATTTGCTTTATTTCTAAATACAAGGCATAGTAAGCGCTTCGATTATCAAGTCTTTGTCGTTGTAGCGCGTTTCTAGTTCTGCCCCTTACACGGTATTTCTCCCTTCGTCTCATCGCTTTCTTGACCTTCGACCCCGAGGGGGGCTTCCCTTTTTTTTAAAGAAATGTAATAAATGGCAACAGGTACAGTGAAATGGTTTAACGAGTCCAAAGGTTTTGGTTTCATTACTCCCGAAGACGGCGGCAAAGATTTATTTGCCCATTTTTCAGCAATCCAAAATCAGGGCTTCAAGACCCTGGCAGAAGGTCAACGCGTCAGTTTTGATGTCACGACCGGCCCCAAAGGCTTGCAAGCTTCCAACATCAAATCCGCCGACTAAGCGCCAGACGCTTTAGGCAGGAAGATGTCCAAAGAAGAAATGCTGGAAATGTCCGGCATGGTGCGCGAGGTGCTCCCCGACTCGCGTTACCGTGTCACTTTGGACAACGGCCACGAACTCGTGGCTTATACCGCCGGCAAAATGCGCATGCACCACATACGTATTTTGGCGGGCGACAAGGTCACATTGGAACTCTCACCTTATGACATGACCAAGGGTCGCATCACCTTTCGACACATCGAAGGCAAAGGACCCAGCGGTCCGAGAAAACGTCGGTTTTGACTGCCAGCCCAACCGACACAAGCGGTTTGGGCTATTTGGTCAAGCGCGAAATGATCGCGGTCGCAGGTGGTGCAGATCTGCATATTCGCTCCTTACTCGATAAACAACAGTGGCATGACCCGCAAGGCGTGGCTTTGGCTTTGGGCGTGTCATCCGCGACTTGGCCCTTGTTTGGCTTGGTCTGGCCTTCGGCCCAAAAAATGGCCGATCTGATGCAGACTTGGCCTTTACACAATTTACGCATTTTAGAAATTGGCTGCGGTTTGGCTTTGGCGAGTTTGGTCATTCACCGCCGCTTAGGAAATATCACTGCGTCAGACTGCCACCCCTATACACAACGCTTTTTAAGCGCCAATTTACTTTTGAATGCCTTGCCGATGATGGCTTACCAAAGCGGACACTGGGGGCGAGACAACCCTTTGTTGGGTGAGTTTGATTTGATCATTGGCAGCGATGTGCTTTACGAGCGCGACCATCCTGCGCAACTGGCCGACTTTATCCAAAGACATGCCGCCCAACATGCCCAAGTCTTGATCATCGACCCCAATCGAGGGCAACGCAGTGCTTTTAACAAATGTATGTCTGGCCATCAGTTTGACTTGACGCAAAGTGATATTGTGTTGCCCTTGCATGACCTCACGCCTTACCGCGGCAGCCTGCTCAATTACCAGCGGGATTAAGTCCTGATCAAGGTTTATTTAAGCTCGACGGCGGCATGCAAATCGCGTGATTGCCTTTGACGGGGACTGCTTGGCCAAAGATGAAGTCTGTTTTCAAAATATTGAACACGGCACAAGCCGTGCGACCCTTTGGGGTATCAAACACCATATTGCATTGAGGACGGCCCTCTGGGCCTTTGCTCCATTGCGCTTTGACGAAGCTGACCTTGTCAATGGGAACACCAAACTCTTTGGCCACGCCTGCCAAGTCGTTGCGGCTATAGCCTCGAATCAGCTTGCAATTGTCTTGGGTCACATACAAGAGTTGAGGTTGCGGGTTGGCCGCCCAAGCCAAGTGGGGCAGAGCCAGCAAGCCCCCCATCACAAAGAACATCAATAAAAAACCAGAATGCATGGGTTACATTGTGGCGCATGAATGACGAGCATTTCATGCAATTGGCTCTGGCTCAAGCCCAACTGGCGCAAGCCCATGGCGAAGTTCCTGTAGGCGCTGTGGTGGTGCATGAGGGCAGGGTGGTGGCGCAAGCCCATAACGCCCCTATCTCCCATAACGACCCGACCGCGCACGCGGAAATTGTTGCTCTTCGTCTCGCTGCCTTGGAATTGGGCAACTACCGCTTAGATGACTGCACCCTGTATGTGAGCTTGGAGCCCTGTGCCATGTGCGTAGGCGCGATCTTGCATGCGCGTCTCAAGCGAGTCGTATGGGGTGCCGCAGAAGCCAAAACCGGCGCCGCAGGTTCGGTTATTGATTTATTTGCCAACACACAGTTGAATCACCAAACCCAACACAGCGGCGGCGTATTGGCTAGGCAAGCCAGCCAATTGATGCAAGATTTTTTCAAAAACCAAAGAGCCGTGCACAAACACCATTCACCCGCTCCCTTGCGCGAGGACGCTTTGCGAACTCCCGAGGCTTGCTTTGCAGACATCCCCGACTATCCTTGGCAAGCTCATTACATAAACGACTTACCAAGCTTGGGCGGCTTGCGCATGCATTATTTGGATGAAGGCCCCAAGGATGCAAAAGTGACGTGGCTGTGCCTGCATGGCAACCCTGCTTGGAGCTACCTTTACCGAAAAATGATTCCGGTGTTTTTACAAGCGGGCCACCGTGTGGTGGCGCCCGATATGCCCGGCTTTGGCAAGAGCGACAAGCCTAAAAAAGACAGTACCCATTCATTCACTTGGCATCGCCAAGTGCTGTTGGAATTTGTCGAGGACTTGGATTTGCAAGATATTCATATGGTGGTGCAAGACTGGGGCGGTATGTTGGGTTTAACCTTGCCCATGGCACAAGCTCAGCGTTACCAAGGCTTGCTGGTGATGAACACCACCCTGGCAACCGCTTTACAGCCTCTCAGCCCTGGCTTTTTGGCTTGGCGGCAAATGTGCGCAGACAAACCCAGCTTCGATGTGGGCCGTTTGTTCGGGCGGGGTAACCCGCAAATGAGCCCAGCCGAGTGCGCGGCCTACAACGCGCCCTTCCCCGATGCGGGCCATCGCGCCGCTTTGCGGGCTTTTCCTCCCATGGTGCCCGAATTTGCGCACAGCGACGGCGCAGAAGTCTCGCGCCAAGCCCAAGACTTTTTACAGCATGAATGGCAAGGCAAAAGCTTCATGGCCATAGGGGCGCAAGACCCGGTTTTGGGTGTGGAAGTAATGCAAGCTTTACGCAAACATATTCGCCATTGCCCCGAGGCTTTGGTTTTGCCTGAGGCTGGGCATTTTGTGCAAGAGCATGGCGAGCAGATTGCACAAGCGGCGCTTGCGGCCTTGC
>CAMBXY010000156.1 GCA_945871945.1 Bordetella parapertussis | reverse complement strand
TGAACCTCGATGATGCCTTTTTCAAAAAGCGCCAGCTTGCTGAGGTTGGGTTTGGCGTTCATGCGTAAGCCCCATGGGGAATGAGGCGTGGGCTGAACCGTGATGCTGTGCTTTTCAAGTTCGGTTTGAACGTCGGCACGTTTGGCCAGCATGGTGTTGACCCGTACGTCCAAGCCAGCGGTGTGCTGCAAGCTCTCCACCAGAGGCCAAAACTCCTCGCCCAATTGGGCTTGCAAGCCTTCAGCCAACCAAGGCGGCAGATTGTGTTTGTGAGGAGCCAAAAAAGCGTCGTCGGTGGCGGCATCGCAATCTGCCAACCACTTGAACTCCATATCGCTCATGGCGGCTTTCATGAAACCACGGTCACCGTGGGTGGCTTGGGGTTGTTGCAACTTGGCTTGGGTGTCTAGGTAAGCTGCCCAGCCCAAAATTGCCAAGCGCCGCTCTTTCACGCCGGTGCCGGATTTTCCTAAGTGCTCGAACCGCAGTTTTTGGCGCAACACGTTGTAGCCGGTTTCGGCCAAGACACCACGCTCACGCGGCCCCAAGGCCATTTGTTTGCGTTGGTCACGGAAGTATTTGGAAACCACGCTGTCGGCAGGGTGGTCAAAGCGAAGCAACAAACGGGTGAGTTCGGTGCAGGCGTCTAACAAGGCTTTTGGATGCATAAGAGGATTATCGGCTTTGCCAGAAAGCTTTATGCTTGAGAGACCATGAGCAACACCGACCTCTCTCCTTTGCCTGTCCTAAAACTGGGGCCTTACCGCCATTACAAGGGTCTTCTGTATGAAGTGCTGGGTGTCGTTCGGCACAGCGAAACCTTGGAGCCTTTGGTGCTCTACCGCGCCGAATACGGCGAACGCGGGCTTTGGGTGCGCCCATTTGAAATGTTCACCGAAGAGGTAGTGATTGAAGGTGTTAGACAAGCACGCTTCACCTCGCTTTCACCTTAGGCAAACACCCCTGCGGATTCTTGCATCTGCGCTGACACTTCGCCCAAGTGGTGCAAGCTGTCGCCCAAGCTGAGTTCGATTTGCGTCAAGCGCTTAAAGCAATGGCTGACGATGTACTCATCGGTCACGCCGATACCGCCATGCAATTGCACCGCTTCTTGGCCCACATGGCGAGTGGAGCGGCCAATTTGAAATTTGGCCCGCGATACCGCCAAGCTGCGCTCGGCAGCAGGCGCGTTGAGTTTGAGCGAAGCGTAGTAGCTCATGGAGCGGCCCAGTTCGAGTTGCATTTTCATGTCGGCCACGCGGTGGCGCAGCGCCTGAAAGCTGGCAATCGCCACACCAAACTGTTTGCGGGTGTTCATGTACTCCACAGTAAGGGTCAATGTTTTTTCCATCAAACCCACAGCCTCGGCGCATAAAGCAGTGGCACCCACATCCACTGCCAATTGCAAAGCGGCCAAGCCGTCAAGGCTGATGAGGTGCGCGCTGGCGTCTTTCAAGTGCAATTCGCTCATGCGACTGCCATCTTGCGCAAGATAGGCATGGGTGGTGTCGGAGGCTGCACTGCGCGGCACCAAAAACAAGGCTTGCTTGCCGTTCACCGTGGCTGGCACCAAAAAACCGTGGGCATGGTCACCGGCGGGCACCAAGCTTTTGTGGCCGTTGATGTGCCAAGCCGTGCCCACTTGTTTGGCAGTGGCTTGGCATTTGTGCAGGTCGTAGCGCGTACCTTTTTCATGGTGTGCCAATACGAGCATGGCGTCGCCACCGGCCAAGCGTGGCAACCATTCGGTTTTCAAATCGTCAGGTGCAAAAGCTTGCAACACCGAGGTGCACATCCACGTGTGCACCAAGGGCTCCATCACCATGCCACGGCCCAACTCTTCCATGGCCACCATGCCCTCGTTGGGGCCCATATTCATGCCGCCGTAAGTGTCTTGCACATACAAGCCACACAAGCCCAACTTGGCCATGGCTTGGTAGGCGCTGGCAGAAAACCCGCCGGCGGCCACCACGCTGCGGCGCTCGTCAAAGGTGTAAGCCTTGTCCACCCATTTGCGAACCGCGTCGCGCAGTTGCTCTTGTTCGTCTGAAAAATCAAAGTCCATGCTTCACCCCAAAACAGTTTGTGCAACGATATTGCGTTGAACTTCATTTGAGCCACCATAAATAGTGGTCTTACGCATATTGAAATACGTGGAGGCCAAAGGTGCGCAATGCGCCGCGCCCACATGGTCGCCTTGCCATCCCGCGTCCATCGCCTCTTGGATGAACGGCAAGCTAAAAGGCCCTGCGGCCATCATCATCAACTCGCTGTAGCGCTGTTGAATTTCAGAGCCGCGAATTTTCAAGAGGCCAGCAATATCCAACGATTGCTTGCCCGATTTTTCGGCGCTCAAGACCCGCAGCACCATCATCTCTAGGGCAATGACATCGACTTCGAGCTTGGCGATTTCATCTCTGAACCGCAGGTCGTCCCACACCCCTTCGGTTTTGGCGATGCGCTTCAAGCGTTCGAGTTCGCGTTTGGCGCGGTTGACGTCAGCGATGTTGGTGCGCTCATGTGCCAGCAAAAACTTGGCATAGTTCCAGCCCTTGTTTTCTTCGCCGACCAGGTTCTCAGCGGGCACTTCCACGTTGTCAAACCACACCTCATTGACTTCGCATTCACCGTCCAGCAATTTGATGGGGCGCACGCTCACACCCTTGGACTTCATGTCGATCAGCAAGAACGAAATACCGGTTTGTGGTTTGCCCTCGGAACTGGTGCGCACCAAACAAAAAATCCACTCGCCAAACTGCGCCAAGGTGGTCCAGGTTTTTTGACCGTTAACAATAAATTTGTCACCCACACGCTCGGCACGGGTTTTCAACGATGCCAGGTCCGAGCCCGAACCTGGCTCGCTGTAACCCTGGCTCCACCACACGTCGCCGCTGGCAATGCCTGGCAAAAACCTATGCTGTTGCTCGGGCGAGCCAAACGCCATGATGACGGGTGCCACCATCACAGGACCAAACGGCACGACGCGCGGCGCGCCGGCCAAAGCACACTCTTCTTCAAACAAATGCTTTTGCACCGCATTCCAGCCGGGGCCGCCAAACTGCTCTGGCCAGCTGTAGCCCAGCCAACCCTTGGTACCCAAGATTTTGGCCCAAGCCTGCATGTCCTCGCGGGTCAAACGCAAGGCGTTGTGCACTTTGTGCGAAAGGGTTGCAGGCAAATGCGCGTGCACCCATGTGCGCACCTCTTCGCGAAAAGCCTGCTCTTCAGGGGTAAAAGCCAAATCCATTAAAGGTCTCCGTTGCAATTTAGAACGACCGTGCTATTTTGCGCGATTTTTGGATGCCAGTGGGGATGCATGGTGATAATGACCAGCTATGCGCAATATCGTGATTCTTATTTCTGGCGGCGGCTCGAATATGTTGGCCATCGCCCAAACCGCCCAACGCGAACACTGGCCAGAGCGCTTGCAAGCGCGTATTGCCTGTGTGATCAGCAACCGCCCCCAAGCGGCAGGCCTTGCCAAAGCCGCTGAACTGGGTTTGGCCACGCAAGTCGTGGACCACACGCTTTACGAAAACCAGTCCCATCCCCGCGAGGCTTTTGACTCGGCATTGATGCAAGCCATTGATGCCCATCAACCCAGCTTGGTGGTGCTGGCGGGCTTTATGCGCATTTTGACGCCTGGGTTTGTGGTGCATTACCAAGGGCGATTGCTCAATATCCACCCCTCACTTTTGCCGGCATTCAC